>NZ_LZJM01000250.1:0-178149 GCF_001667665.1 Mycobacterium sp. E342 | reverse complement strand
CCACAGCGTCGTCGGCCAGGTCTGGTTCTCGGCCGCCCATTGTGGGGTGGTGACGATGGTGTTCGACGCCATCAGCAACCCGACGATCTCGGCGGCCATCCTGTTCGGCCCGGCCGGCGGCATGCTGACGGGCCTGGTGGTGATGGCCACCAATTTCGCGGTCAAGAACTATCTCGCCCTCAACCTGGGGCATAACGCCACCGTCATCATCGAGCTGGCCATCGGCATGGCCATCGGCATGGCCGCCCAAACCGCGCGGCGCGCCCATGAGGAACTCCAGCAAGCCGCCCGCTTGACGGCCGCGGTGCAGGAACGCGAACGCCTGTCCCGCCAGGTCCACGACGGAGCCATCCAGGTGCTGGCGCTGGTGGCCAAGAAGGGCCACGAAATCGGCGGCGCGACAGCGGAACTCGCCGAACTGGCCGGCGAGCAGGAACGCGCGCTGCGGCGATGGCTGGCCAGCACCGACATCGACCAGGACACCGACGGCGCCGCCATCGACCTGCGCACCCTGCTGCGCCGCCGAGAATCCGACCGGGTGTCGCTGAGCCTGCCCGCCACGCCGGTGCCCCTGGGTCGCCGGACGGGCGCCGAGCTCGACGCGGCGGTGGGCAACGCGCTGGACAACGTGGCCGCACATGCCGGCCCCGGCGCGCACGCGTTCGTGCTCGTCGAGGACCTGGGCGATTCCGTGGTGGTGAGCGTCCGCGACGACGGCGTGGGAATCGCCGCGGGCCGGCTCGAGGAAGCCGCCGGCCAAGGACGCCTGGGCATCTCCCAATCGATCGTGGGGCGGCTGACCGCGCTGGGTGGCAGCGCCCACCTGCACAGCGAACCCGGACAAGGCACGGAGTGGGAGTTGTGCCTGCCACGCGGAAAGGCACCCGATGGCCGATGAGACCCCCACGACGGTGATGGTCGTCGACGACCATCCCATCTGGCGCGACGCGGTCGCCCGCGACCTCGCCGAAGAAGGCTTCACCGTGGTCGCCACCGCCGACGGTGTGGTCGCCGCCCAGCGGCGGGCCGCCGTGGTCAAGCCCGACGTGGTGGTGATGGATATGCAGCTGCCCGACGGCGACGGCGCGCAGGCGACCGCGGGGGTGCTCGCCGTCTCGCCCGCGTCCCGGGTGCTGGTCCTCTCGGCCTCCGACGAACGAGACGACGTACTCGAAGCCGTCAAGGCCGGCGCCACCGGATACCTGGTCAAAAGCGCCTCCAGGTCGGAACTGGCGCAAGCCGTTTCGGCGACGGCTGAGGGCCGCGCCGTGTTCACCCCCAGCCTGGCCGGGCTGGTGCTGGGGGAATACCGGCGAATCGCGCAGAGCAACGACGACGGTCCCGCTCGGCCGAGGCTCACCGAACGGGAAACGGAGGTGCTGCGCTATGTGGCAAAGGGGCTGTCCGCCAAGCAGATCGCCCAGAAGCTGTCACTGAGCCACCGCACGGTCGAGAATCACGTGCAGGCGACCTTTCGCAAACTCCAGGTCGCCAACCGGGTGGAGCTGGCGCGCTACGCCATCGAGCACGGCCTCGACGAGGAGCCGTGACCGGCGGGGCGGCCGGGCGACCGCCCCGCGAGTCATCGACTTCTCGAGCTACCCGCCAGCCGCGCTGAAGCGCTTCGCCGGTGCGGCGGCCAGCACGCGGGCGCCGACCAGTGCGGTCACCATGACGGCCATGCACACCAGGCCGTCGTCTTTGAGCCCCCACCTGATGGCGGCAAGGATGGCCACGCCCGCCACGCACAGCAGGGCGCCGATGGCCGCTCCGCGGCCGCGCGCCGTCGCCGTGGGGGCGCCGTCCCAGCCCGGCAGCGGATTGTTCTCCAGCGGCCGCAGTGCGACGAAGAGCGCCGCCACGGCGACGACCACGACGAGCAGTTGCACAAGGCTGACGGCGAGGAAATCCTGCGCGCCCGGGTAGCGCGGGCAGCCGAGGTAGTCGAAGGCCAGGTGCACGCCCAACAGCACGGGCATGTGCCACAGGTACAGGGTCATGGCCCCGGAGTTGCCGATCGCGGTCCACCACCACACCCGCGGCCGCCGGGCCCAGCGTGCGATCGCCGGTGCGGCGGCGATGGCCAAGGCGCTCAGGATGATTGCGTGCCCGGCCAGCAGCACTGAGGGCGGGCTGGTGTTGGACAGCTGGTGGTCACCGGTGCCGACCATGCTGATCTGGTAGGGACCCCAGTGCACCAGCGCGACGTCGACGGCGAAGAAGACGGCCGCGACGGCCAGCGCGGCGCGCAAGGTGAGCAGCCGGCGGCGGTAGGCGATGCCGAACATGGCGGGGATGAGCCAGACGGCGAGGTTGAGGTAGCCCAGGGGCATCATGGCCGGCCAGTGCAGCCGGACGGCGTCGATCGCCGCGATGGCCCCGTAGACGCCGGCCACGGCGGCGGCGAGACGCCCCGCGGTGGTGATGCGGTACAGCATCGGCATGGCGGCCAGCACCAGCACGTAGGCGCCCAGGAACCACAGCAGCTGCGTGCTGACCCCGGCCACCGGCTCGTAGATGTGTTGCGGCAGAGCGTGATACAGCAGCGTCAGCACCACCGCCCAGAACGCCAGGTAGTAGAACACCGGCCGGAACAGTCGGGTGCAGCGTTTCATCAGCCAGTCACCCCAGTTGGTGCCGGCGGACCAGGAAGACACGCACGCCGCGGCGCCGGCGAAGAAGAACAGCGGCATGATCTGCAGGATCCAGGTCGCCGCCTGGAACACCACCGAGGTGGTCAGCAGGTTGTCCCAGATCAACACGTGGTTTTCGATGATGCTGATCGCCATCACGGTGTGGCCGAGCACCACACCGATCAGCGACGTGATGCGGATGACGTCCAGAACGCGATCGCGGTCGGCCGCGGTGGCCGCCGCCAGTTCGGCGACGTCCGGGAATCTGGTGAGAGCTGCCATGGGAATGCTACCGATCCTTTCAGGAGACCTGTTGTCGGAGGAGGGAATTGGATGCGCCCGAGTAGTACTACTCAGTTCGCGGCATGAAGCGGGTCGTAGTCGGCCAGCAGTTTCTCGATGCGCGCCTCGTCGAGTCGCACGCGAACCGTGGCGGCTTCCTGTTGATCGCGGATCACCTTGGCCAACGTGAACGCGCTGGATACCAAGAACAGGAACGTGATGCCGAGGAAGGATCGCTGCCAAAGGTCGAGCGGAAGCAGGTAGATCCCGCCCAGCGCCGTCACGAAGCTGATCGCGAACGCGACGGCCGCTTGAACGAAGAAGGCAGCAGTGGTCTTGGACATGCTAGCGGGAACGGTCATACGAATAAGCCTGCGGCAGGCGGCTGCTCGCCGGAATCCGTAAGACTACTCAATTGCCTGGGCAGCCGGCGGCCGTCACGAAGCGCCGCGATCACCGGCGGACTGAGTTTGCGTCACAGGTTCGTATCGGCCGGCGAACACTGCACGGATGTGCCGGGATCGAAGTCGCCACGCACCTAACCTGTCCAGCTAACTGCCCCGAAATTCGTGTCACTGTGCCCCGACGGCACCGGCAGCCGAGGAGTACTGACGTGGCCGGTCTGGACAGGCGACGCTTCCTGGTCGCGCTGGCCGCGGCGGTGGCCGTCACCACCGGTGGGCCCGACGCGGCGGTGGTGCGCGCCGAAGGCGGCGGAGCCGCGCCCCTCCCGCGCGCCCCCGTCGGGCCGCCGTTGCCGCCCCCACCGGACCCGCGATCGCGCGTCGCACTGCCCGGCGGCGGTGTGCTGAAAAGGCTTCCGGGCAATGACGATCTGCTGGCATGGACGGTCGATGACGGCGCCAACACCGATGTGGTGCGGCTCTACACGCAATTCGCCAAGGACACCGGTGTGCGGCTCACCTACTTCGTCACCGGCGGCTACCGCTCGTGGACGGACAACGCCGGCTTGCTTCGGCCGCTGGTCGAATCCGGGCAGATCCAGCTGGCCAACCACACCTGGACGCATCCCGACCTGACCAAACTCTCCAAGGGGCAGATCGCCGACGAGCTGACCCGCACGGACGCGCTGCTGCGAAACACCTATGGTGTCGACGCCGCCCCATACCTGCGGCCACCGTATGGCCATCACAACACCGCGGTCGCCGCGGTGGCCGCCGACCTGGGCTACCGGGTGACCACCCTGTGGTCCGGCGACTTGCGGGATTCCGCGCCGGTATCCGAGGACCAGATCGTCCGGATGGCCTACCAGTCCTTCCTGCCACAGAACATCGTGATCGGCCACCTCAACCACCCGCCGGTCACGCATGTGTACGCCCGGCTGGTGGATATCATTCGGTCGCGCGGGCTGCGCACCGTGACGCTCGACGACGTCTTCCTGCGACCGGAAGTCCCGCACGGCCGGGTCACCGCCAAGGCCCCTCAGCCCAGCTGATCGCCAATCTCCTTGGCCGCCTTGACAAGTGCGGCGGCGACCGTAGCGTACCGGGAGCTGTCCAGCCGGTTCTGGGGTGCCGCGGCGTTGAGGGCGAGCCGCAGACCCGGCGCCCGCGTCGGTATGGGCACCGCGATCGAGGCCACGCCTTCCTCGCTCTCCTCGCGGTTGATCGCGTACCCGCGCTCGCGGATGGCGGCGAGCTCGGCCTCCAGCTCGGTGCGGGTGCCGATCGAGGACGGCGTGATGCGTTCCAGCCGCTCGTGCGGCAGCAGCTGGCGCAGTTCCGGTTCCGGCAGCTGCGCCAGCATGACCTTGCCCGTCGAGGTGCAGTGCGCGGGCAGTGTGCGGCCCAACCGGGAGGCCACCCGGACCGCGGCCGGGCCCTCCACAGCGGCGACAAAGCGGACGCCGGCGCCGTCCAGCATCCCGACGTGAACGGTTTCGCGCAGCTGTTCGCCGAGGGTTCGCATGATCGGCATGGCGATTCGCTGGATGTCGATCCGGCCGAAGATCGCGAACGCCACACCGGTCAACGACGGCCCGGGCAGATAGGCCTTCGACACCGGGTCCTGCCGGACGAACCCGCGGTAGGCCAGCATCGCCAGCAACCGATGCGCGGTGGACGACGCCACACCCAGGTAGCGGGTGGCCTCGCTCAACCGGATCTCGGGTTGCTCGCCCAGCAGCAGCAGTAGTTTCAAGGCGTTGTCGACGGACTCGATCGGATACTGCGGCGCAAGCGAGTCGGCGGCGGGCGCCTCGGCGTCCTGCTCACGCTTCCTCGGCATGACAGTGAAGGTACCCAAGGACCACCCGCCCGGGATGCGACTCAGAGCAAGCTGAGGACGGCAGCCCCGAGCAGCCCCGCCGCGATCACCACGCCCGTCGTGGTCGCGACGACCCGCCAACCGAAGCTGCGGGCGACCATGGCGGCACCCGGAGCGCTCACCGCCGGGAGCGTGATGAGCAGCGCACCGATCGTCCCCGACGACGCGCCCAGCAGGGCCAGCCCCTGCAGGATCGGGATCTCCCCCGCCGTCGGGATGACCATGAGCGTCCCGGCGACCGCGACGACCACCACGAGCGAAAGGCCCAGGAGCAGTCCATGGTGCGCCGGCTGCCCCAAGGTGAGCAGCCAACCCCGCAACGCCCCGGCGAGCAGCACCAGCACGGCGTACTCGGGCAGCAGGAACAGACACAGGTACAGCAGCGCCCGCGCGAACCTGCGCGCCCCGCCCGCGGGCCCGTCGTCGTCAGTGACCGCGACCGTCGCTGTCGGGGCGGGCTCGCCGCCGGACCCGCGCGAGACCCATCCCACCGAAGCCGCGACGCCGAGCACCGTCGCGACACCGACGATCACCCTGGTCAGCGTCCATTGCCAGGGCGCGACGAAAAACAGGAACACCAGCACCGCCGGGTTGAGCAACGGGTTCCCCAACCAGTAAGCGATGGCCGCCGCGGGCGCGATGCCGTTGCGCCGCAACGTCACGGCGACCGGAGCGGCGCAACACGTGCACATCATCGACGGCATGCCCGCAAGCCCACCGGCCAGGCCGCTGGAGACGGAGCGCCGACGGTTCAATGCGCGCGGCAGCCATGACCGGGGCATCAACGCCTGCACCGAGGCGCTGATCAGCAGCGCCACGATCAGCGCCGGCCAGATCGACGACACGTACGCGTGGAAGAACGTCGCGGCGGCGTGCCACGTCGGGCGATCCCCGGCGTGCACGCCACCCGCGGTGAGGATGCTCGATCCGGACCAGCGGCGGCTCCGGTGGGCCGCGGCGGCCTTCGCCGCGTAGGGCAGCCACTTGGCCCACAGCAAACCCGCCACGAACACGGCCAGGGCGACGCAAACACCGAACGCGACGCCGCCTCGGCGACCGATGTGAATTTCATTGCCCTTCAAAGGCATAGCCACGCTCACCGACGCTAGTCCACGGACCGCGGTGCTGTGCAGCAGAGGCGGGTGGCCATGCTTCACACACCGGGGTGGCGATGGCTATTATTCTCGGCTTCGTGCGCGGGGCTATTCCGTCCGGGTATCGCCGTTACGTCGCCATCGGGGACAGTCAGACCGAGGGCTTGTGGGACGGCGACGACGTCGTGGGTCTCCTCGGATTCGCCGACCGGCTCGCCGTCTTGCTCGATTCGCTCTACCCCGGCCTGCACTACGCGAACCTGGCGATCCGCGGCAAGCGGATCGCCGACGTCCTGTACGAGCAGGTCCCGCGGGCGCTGGCGATGCAGCCGGACCTGATCACCGTGTGCGCCGGGATGAACGACGTCATCCAGCCGGGGCGCTCGTTCGGCCCCGCCCTGGCCGACCTCGAATACGTCTACGCCGCGCTGTCCCGATCGGGCGCGACGGTGGTGACGACGACCTTTCCCAACGTCGCGCAGTTCCTCCCCCTCGGGCGGCTGGTGTCGGGGCGCCTGGCCCGCATCAACGCCGCGATCACGGCGGCCGCCGACCGCTACGGGTTCGGGCTGGTCGACCTGTACAACGCGCCGTCGATGCGCGAGCTGGACACCTGGGCGATCGACCGCGTGCACGCCTCCACCAAGGGGCACATGCTGTTCGCCGCCGCGGCCGCCGAGGCCCTGAATCTGCCTGGCAGCAACCACGATTGGGCGCACGCCAGCCCCGACGCCAAGCGGCGGTCGGTCGGCGCCGGCGCTTACGAACAGCTGCGCTGGACGCAGGACAGTTTCTTCCCGTGGATCTGGCGGCGGCTGCGCGGCCTGTCCTCGGCCGACGGTCGGGAACCCAAACGGCCGCGGCTGGAGAGCCTCAGCGCGCCGAGCCGACCGGCCGACGCGAACCGGAGGGTTTAGGGCGCGTATCGGCGGGCCGTCAGGCATCCTGGACGCATGGATGTGGAGGCTTTGCTGCACGCGATCCCGCCGCTCGCGGTCTACCTGGTGGTCGGCGGCGTGGTCGGGCTGGAGAGCCTGGGCATCCCCCTTCCCGGCGAGATCATCCTGGTCAGCGCCGCGCTGATGTCGTCGCATGACGACCTGCCGGTCAACCCCGTCGGTGTCGGCGTCGCGGCGGTGATCGGCGCCGTGGTCGGCGACTCGATCGGCTATGCGATCGGACGCCGGTTCGGCATGCCGCTCTTCGACCGCCTCGGCCGGCGGTTCCCCAAACATTTCGGTCCCGGACACGTCGCGTTGGCCGAAAAGTTGTTCAACCGCTGGGGAGTTCGGGCGGTCTTCTTCGGCCGCTTCATCGCGCTGCTGCGCATATTCGCCGGACCGCTGGCCGGGGCCCTGAAGATGCATTACCCGCGCTTCCTGACGGCCAACGTCTCGGGCGCCATCTGCTGGGCCGGCGGCACCACCGCGCTGGTGTATTACGCCGGGATGGCCGCCGAGCGCTGGATGGAGCGGTTCTCCTGGATCGCGCTCGTCATCGCCATCGTGTTCGGGCTGATCGCCGCCTTCGCGCTGCGCGAGCGCACCTCGCGGGCCATCGCCGAACTCGAGGCCGAGCACTACCGCAAGGCCGAGAACACCGCGGCCGACGCCGCGTGACACCGGCGGCTAACTGGCCGCCTCGCCGACATCCTCCGGTGCGACCGGCCGGTGCTCTTCGATGAGGGCGACGGCCATCCTGCGGGCACGCAAGGCCGCGTCCCGGTCGCCGACGGCCGCCAGCACGATGGCACCCTTCATCAGGATGTGCCAGGACGACGCGAAGTCCTCGACGTCGGTCAGCCCCGCCGCGACGGCGCGGTGACGCACAATGTCGCGGACGTGCTCGATGTGGGTGACGCAGGCCCGTCCCGCGGGTGAATCGGGCCCGAGCTCGAGCAGCACGTTGATGAACGAGCAGCCTTCGTAGCCGTTGCGCAGCCGGATCCATTCGTGCATGACGTCGAAGATCGCGAGCAACTGTTCCTCGGGCGTCTCGCCGCGCTGCCGGGACTGTTCCTCGATCAGCCCGTGCGTCCACAGCTCCTCGCGCCGCTGCAGCACGGCCAGCACCAGGTCGTTCTTGGTGGCGAAGTGACGGTACAGCGTGGCCTTGGCGACCCCGGCCTTCTCGATGACCTCTTCGGTGCCGACAGCACGGATCCCGCGCCGGCTGAACAGGTCATATGCCGCGGTCAAGATGCGTTCACGAGCCGACGCCGCGGGCCTTCCGAGGTCGGAAGCTGTCATAACAACCCACAACATACTCTTAGCCGAGACAGGTAGACAGACTGACCTGTCTTGTTATAGAAATGAGATTCGCACTTCCGCGAAGAGTCTGTCTTCAGAGGGCAGGACGGGCATCCATCGCAGCGTCGTAGACGCCGGTCGATTAGGAGTCCACGATGTGCTCGGCCATTGCAGAACCTATGACAACTACCCACTTGATGCTGAGCACGAAGCTGGTATACGAGCTGGGCGATCCGAACAGCACGCTGCGCGCGACGGCCGATCGCAGCGGCCCGGCGGTGCTCATCTACGCGGGCGGGGAGATCGACGCCTGCAATGAACACACCTGGCGCCAGCTGGTCTCCGAGGTGGCCGGCATCGTCATCGCTCCCGGCTCCCTCGTGGTCGACGTCACCGGGCTCGAGTTCATGGCCTGCTGCGCCTTCGCGGTGCTGGCCGACGAGGCGAAGCGCTGCAAGGAGCGCGGCATCGAATTGCGTCTGGTGAGCCGCGAACCGATCGTCGCCCGCATCGTCGACGCGTGCGGTCTGTCCGCGCTGCTGCCCATCTACCCGACCGCCGATTCCGCCCTGGCGTCCGCGGCCCGTTGGTGACGGGGCGGCCCAGCCCCTGATCGCCCTCCCCCTGCCGGATGAGCGACCCGCCCACCTTCGGCGCGGAGGAGGAATTCCTCCTCGTCGACCCGCGCACCGGTGAACCCGCTCCGCGCAACGTTGACGTGGCCGCCGAGGCGGCGCGCCGCGGCGTCGAGCTGCAGCTGGAACTGAGCAGCTGCCAGGTGGAAACGACCTCCCGCGTCGTGGCCACCAGCTGCGAACTCGGCGAGGAACTGTCGCGGCTCCGGCGAACGGCGGCGCAGGCGACCGAGGCGGTGGGTCTTCAGCTGCTCGCCGCCGGGCTGCCGCCCGCCACGCCGCACGAGTTCCCCGTCACCGACACGCCCCGCTACCGGCGCATCGGCGCCGAGTACGGCATGGTCGCCCACGAGCAGGGCATCTGCGGATGCCATGTGCACGTTGCGGTTCCCGACCGCGCGGCCGCCGTCGCGGTCAGCAACTGGCTGCGGCCCTGGCTGCCGTCTTTGCTTGCGCTGTCGGCGAATTCGGCGGTGTATCGCTGCGCCGACAGCGGCTACGCGAGCTGGCGCAGCGTGCTGTGGCGGCGCTGGCCGGTGGCCGGGCCGCCGCCCTTCTTCCCGTCGCCCGACGACTACGACCGCACGGTGCGGATGTTGATCGACAGTGAAGTGATCCTGGACCAGAAGATGGTCTATTGGGACGTGCGTCCGTCGGAGAATTTCCCGACGATCGAGGTGCGGGTGGCCGACGTGCCGGCGACGGTCGCGGAGACGGTGCTGCTGGCCACCCTGGTCAGGGCGGCGGTGATGACGGCGCTCGAAGCCGGTGAGCCCGGGCGGCTTCCGCCGGCGGCGCTGCGCGCGGCGTACTGGAAGGCCGCCCACGACGGGCTCGCCGGGCGCGCGCTCGATCTCATTCACGGCCGCGGGGCGGTGCCGGCGCGCGAGCAGCTGGGCGCGCTGGTGCGACGCGTGCGGCCGGCGCTGGAGTCGCTCGGTGAATATGACCGCGTCGTGGCCGAACTCGACCGTGTCGCCGAGCAGGGCAACGGGGCGATGCGCCAGCTGCGGGCCTGGCGTCAGCGGGGCGAGGTGATGGACGTGATCACGGAAGCGGCCGTCGCCACGTTGAGCTGAACGCTTCGTGCGGCAACCCTTTTCCGTCAGGCGACGGCGACCAGTCGATACAGCCCGATCAGGCCAACCACCACGATGGTGGCGCGCAGCGCGTTGCCCGACAGCCGGCGCCCGTAGCGGGCCCCGACCAGTCCCCCGACCAGTGAGCCGGCCGCGATCAGCCCCGCGGCCGGCCAGCTGATCCGGTCGAAGGCCACCAACGTATAGGCCACCGCCGCAACCACATTCACCACCAGCGTCATGAGGTTTTTGGCGGCGTTCATCCGCTGCACCGACTCGGGCAGCAGCGCACCCATCAGGCCGACCAGCAGGATGCCCTGCGCCGCGGTGAAGTAGCCGCCGTAGACGCCGACGGCGAACGTGCCGAGCACCAGGACGGCCATCCGGGCGGGCGTGATGTGCTCGGCCGAACGGCCCGCGGCCTCGGCCCGCCGGCTCGTCCAGGCCTGGATCCGCGGCCCGGCGACCACCAGGATCAGCGCCAGTACCAACAGCACCGGCACCACCTCGGCGAAGACCTTCTCCGGCAGGTGCAGCAGCAGGAACGCGCCCAGCACCGCACCGGCCAGCGACGCCGGGAGCTGCCAGCGCAGCCGGTCCCACTGGCCACGCAGCTCGGCACGGTAACCCCAGGTGCCCGACACGCTGCCGGCGACCAGACCGGTCGCATTGGACATGGTGGCCGTGACCGGCGGGAAGCCGAGGGCGACCAGCGTCGGAAACGTGATCAGGGTGCCGGACCCGACGAGCGCGTTGATGGCGCCGGCGCCGAACCCGGCCAAGCAGATCAGAAGCATGTGGGAAGGCGACACTGAAGAAAAACCCTAGCCTGCCGCCGGTTTCGGCTCGCGGGCGACCGGCGGGCCGAGCTTGTGGTCAGGCGGGCGGTGCTTCGGCCCCGCGGTCGACGCCCGTGCGCAGCTTCACCGACGCCGAATACGCCAGCGTCCGGAACCGCAGGACCGGATCGTCGGAGGGCTCGATGCCGTCGGTCACCCGCATCGGGTCGAACACCACGATGTCGCCGCCGTGTTCGCGCTCGGTCTCCAGGCCGGTGATCTCCAGGGTGCCGACGGTCGCGATCTGCGTGCTCTGCCAGGGCGCCGACGGATCGACCGTGGAGTCGGTGGGCCCCCCGATCTGCACCCGATAGTCGAATCGCACCGGCCCACTCGCCAGGCGCGCGTTCAGCTCGTCGGTGAGAAAGTCCGGACCTTCGCCCTGGGCGGCCGACGCCGACAGGTAATTCTCCGCGGCGGCCGGAACAATGTGGTAGCGAACGAATCTGGCGCTGCCGTCGGCCGCGACCCAGCGGAACGCGTGCAAGCCGTGGTACTCGATGGTGGCATAGCTGGCCGGGATCTTGTTCGCGTCGCGCAGCACCGGCAGCGCGCCGAGTAGCCGGGGGTGGGTGAGGAAGTGCTTGGCCATGCGCAGCGGCGTGGTCAGGCCGGGCCGCATCGCCTTGAGCAGATCCACGAATCCGTCCGGTGTGCTCGAGACGAACAGGCGCGCGGTCTGCGTCACGACGTCGGTGGTGGAGCCGTCGGGCAGGGTGAACTTGACCGCCATCCCGCGGATTCCCGGCACGTTGTCGCGTTGGTTCGGATTGCCGGCGCCATTGGAGAGGCGGATCAGCGCCGGGACCGTCGAGCCGTCGAGATGCTTTGCGCGCGTGAGCATCGCCGCATCGGGGGTCGCGGTGAACGTGCCGCGGTAGAGCGTGCCCTTGGCGTGCAGCGCGCGGCAACCCGGCTGCGCACCGCCGGTGCCCCGGATCGCCTCGATCGCCTCGTCGGGAGTGACCATGCGCGAATCTTAAGGCGCTAGGCGGGAAAGCCGAAGAGTTTGACCACACCGTGGTCGCGGCCGGCGGTGTAGCCGCCGTCGACGGCGATGGCCTGGCCGCTGACGAACGAGGCGTCGGGCGACAGCAGGAACGCCGCCATGGCCGCGACCTCCTCCGGCCGGCCCAGCCGTTGCAGGGCGTGCTCGGCGGTGATCGATTGCAGCGGGCCCTCCATGCCGGGCAGACCGAAGACGCTCTGCGCCATCGGCGTTTCGATGAAGCCGGGACAGATCGCGTTGGCCCGGATGCCGCTGGGCCCGTAGTCGAGCGCGATGTTCTTGGTGAGCAGCACGACGCCGCCCTTGGCCGCGTTGTACGAGCTGCCGCCCGCGGTGCCCTCCAGGCCCTCGACGCTGGCGACGGTCACCAGCGAACCGCGTTCGCCATCCACGCGGGGTTGCTCGATCATCCGCGCCAACGCCGCCTTGGCCACCAGGAACGTGCCGGTGAGGTTGATCCCGATCACCCGCTCCCATTCGGCCCGGTCGAGCAGGTGGACCGGGCCGCCCCCGGCGACCCCGGCGGCGTGCAGGACGCCGTCGAGGCGATCGGGCACGGCGGCCAGCACCGCGGCGACCGCAGCCTCGTCGCTAACGTCCGCGTTCACGAACGTGAACCGCGGCCCGAGGTCGGGCGCGGCGGCCAGGTCGGCGCCGACGACCGTGCCCCCCTCGGCCAGCAGGCGCCTGGCGGTCGCCAGGCCGATTCCGGATGCGGCGCCCGTCACGACGAACGTGCGTGAGCCGGCACGGGCAGGGTTCGCCATGGCAGTCATGTTGGCACACCGGTCCGCTCGCGCGAGGGCAAACCCCCGCGCGGCGCTAATCCCGGCTTTCCTTGATAAGGAAGAGCTATCAGCAAATAGCGGCCCAATCTTGGACATCGCCGGCCTGCGGGGAGATCGTAGAACCAGCGGGCGAACCCACCGTTTGCCCCCGGATCAGGAGCGAGCGCATGTGTTCGTCGATACTCGGGCCGCTAGGTCCCCAGCGGGTCGCCACCGCTGTGGCCGTGGCCACCGCAATAACGGCGACGATCGTCCTGATCACCACCGCCGCACCGCCCGCGGTGCGGCTCGCATCGGCCGAGCCGATCGCCGTTGCCGAAGGCGTCTCGATCACTCCGGCGCCCGGGTGGGCGCTCGGGCACCGTGGTCCGAATTGGGTGGCGCTCGGCAACGCCGACGGCAGCGCGCAGCTGCGAGTGGCGGTCAAGCAGGCTGGCAGTACCGATATCGGCGCGGTCCTGCAGGACGACATGAACCAGTACGCATCCGCGTCCGGGCTGGGCAATCTGAGGAACCTGGCCGCGCCCGATATTCAACCGCTCGAAAGCGCCAACTTTCAGCAACAGGCCTCGGTGAATTACACCGCGGACGTGCCGACAGCAGAGGGACCGATTCCCGTCCTCGGCACCTTCACCGAGTTGCTGAACACGTCCAACCAACGGTCGGTCTTCATCGATTTCAGAGAAAACAACAACGCGACTCCGCAGGCCGTCGACGACGGCGGGATGATGATCCGGTCGATGGAGTGAACGCTGAGGCTCGCTGAAACATGAACGGGCGCAGCATCAGCCGAGATTCTCCTCTCTGCCCGGCACCGACGCGTCGAACGCGTTCAGCGTGACGCCGACCATCGAGAAACATCCCACCAGAAAGGCGATCTCGGCGACGCCCTCCGCGCCGAAAGCCTGGCGCGCTGCCTGGTACGTCGTCTCCGGAAGCGGGCCACCCCGGTTCAGCGCGGCCGCCATGTCGTAGGCCGCACCCTCGTCGTCGTCGAGGTCGTGGGGGCGTTCGCCCGCGGCGATCGTCGCGATCTTGCGCTCGGCCAGACCCGCTCGCCTGGCGAAGTGCTCGTGGCCATAGATCTCGTAGCGGGCGCCGAGTTTTGCGGCGGTCACCAGGATCACCAACTGATGGATGGTGTCGGGCAGCACCCTGTGTTCCCAGAGCGCCTTGTTGAACGCCCAGGCCGGCTTTCCGAACTGCGGAAAATGCAGCCAGCCGTTGAAGGGGCCGATCAGGGCGCCGTCCTCGCGCCGCGCGACGAGGCCGCCGAAGTTGCGTTCGATCACCACCGCCATGTCGTCATAGAGACACTTCTGCTCCGGGGTCAGGCTGGGCGGTGGCAACAGCGGCAGACGCGTCGTCTCGGGCATAGCCTGATCGTGCGCCGACGCCGGTGCGCGCGCCAGGACTTGTTGGTGACCACTGGTAGGCGGAGGCTCCCAGTCAAACGGAGGGCCGACGTGGCGTGCGCGGACGTGACCGCGTATCACATAGTGGAGCAAATCGAACTCGGAGGGGTTTCATGCCACCAGCCGACACCACGGCGAACACGACCGAGACACTGGCCGGATTCGTCGACCGGCACGCACAGCAGCGGCCCGACGCCGTCGCGGTCCGCTACGGCGAACGGCACTGGTCCTGGGCCGAGTGGGCCGCGCGGATCCGTCGCGTGGCCGGGGCGCTGCGCGCCGCCGGTGTGCAGCGGGGGCAGTGCGTGGCGTTTCTGGACAAGAACCACCCCGCCTGCCTCGAGGTGCTGTTCGCCGCCGCGTCGATCGGAGCGGTGACGACGATCGTCAACTGGCGCGTCATCGGCGACGAACTCGTGCACGTGCTCGACGACAGCGGGGCGCGGCTGCTGTTCGTCGGCGCCGAGCTGCAGTCGGCGGCCGAGGCGGCCGCCGCACGGGTGCCGGGCGTTGAACGCATCGTCGTGGTGGCCGACGAGTACGAATCCCTGCTCGCCGCGGCGGCGCCCACCGAGGGCGACGCCGGCGTCGACGAGAGCGAGACCGCGCTGGTGATCTACAGCTCGGGCACCACGGGGCGACCCAAGGGCGTGCTGCTGAGCCAGCGCGCGCTGGTCAATCACGCGGCGAACCTGGCGCCGGCCTTCCCGTTCGGCGACGGGGACGCGAACCTGGTGGCCATGCCTCTTTTCCATGTCGGCGGAATCGGCTACGCGCTCTTCGGAATTCGTGCCGGTGTCCCGACCATCATGACCCGCGAACCCGACGCCGCCGCCCTGATCGGCGCAGTGCGGGCCGGCGCCACCCATGCGTTCTTCGTCCCGCCGGTGATCGCCCGGTTCCTCGATGCCGGTGAAGCGGCCCACGCCACGGTCGCGGGCCTGCGCTACATCGTGTACGGGGCGGCACCCATGCCGCTGCCCCTGCTGCACCGGGCGCTGTCCACCTGGCCCGACACGCGCTTCGTTCAGGTGTACGGGCAGACGGAACTGTGCGGCGCGGTCACCGCGCTCAGCGACGCCGACCATCGCGACCCCGCCCGCCCGCACCTGCAGCTGGCGGCCGGAAAGGCGGTGCTGGGCACCGAGATCCGAGTGGTCGATCCCGAAACGGGTGTCGAGGTGCCCGCCGGGGAGCCCGGCGAGATCTGGGTGCGCAGCAATCAGAACATGAGCGGCTATCTGAATCGGCCGGAGGCGACCGCCGAGACGATCACCGGCGACGACTGGGTGCGCACGGGTGACGTGGGGCGCCTGGACGCCGACGGCTACGTCTACATCGAGGACCGGCTCAAGGACCTGATCATCACCGGCGGGGAGAACGTGTACGGCCCCGAGGTGGAAAGCGTGCTCATCGAGCACCCCGCCATCGCCGACGCCGCGGTGATCGGGGTGCCCGACGACTTCTGGGGCGAATCGGTCAAGGCGATCGTGGTGGCTTCCGGCGAGGTCGACGCGGAAGACGTCATCGAGTTCTGCCGCCGGCACCTCGCCGGCTACAAATGCCCGCGAACCGTGGAGTTCGTGGAGGCGCTGCCCCGTAACGCGAGCGGAAAGATCCTCAAAACCCAGCTGCGCGAACCGTACTGGCGCGACCGGACCCGAGCGGTATGAGCGCGCTGGTGGACGCGCACCGGCGCGACTGCGCGATCAGCGTGCTGGGCGGCCCGACCACGGTGGTGGACATCGCGGGCCACCGGCTGGTGATGGATCCGACGTTCGACCCGCCCGGCGTGCACGCCTACCTGACCAAGCTGACCGGGCCCGCGGTGCACCCCGAGGCGCTCGGCCGGGTGGACGCGGTGTTGATCAGCCACGACCAGCATCCCGACAACCTCGACGACGACGGCCGCCGGATGGCCCTGGCCGCCCCGCTGGTGCTCACCCACCCCGGCGCGGCGGGCCGGCTGGGACCGCCGGCGGTGGGGGTGGCACCCTGGCAGACCCACGAACTGTCCGGATCGCTTGACGTGCAAGCCGTTCCGGCCGTGCACGGCCCGGCCGACGGACAGCGCGACGAAGGCGGCCACGTCAACTGCGAGGTGACCGGCTTCGTGCTGTCCGGGCCCGGCCTGCCCACCGTGTACCTCAGCGGCGACAACGCCTCGATCGCGGCGGTCAAGGACGTCGCCGACCGGGCGGGCGTCATCGACGTCGCGGTGCTGTTCGCGGGGGCGGCCAGCGTGCCGGCCAAAGAACGCGGGCGACCGCTGACCCTGACCGCGGCCCGCGCGGCGGCCGCCGCCGAGATCCTGGGCGCCCGCATGGTGATCCCGGCCCACGTCGATGGCTGGGCCCACTTCACCGAGGGTGTCGACGAGTTCGCCGCGGCGTTCGATCAGGCCGGGATCGGCGAGCGGTTACGGGTCGCGCCGCACGGGGAGTGGATCGACCTGTGGTGATCTAGAGCCGCCCGTCGACCCGCAGGCCCGGGTGCACCCAATCGGGCGAGCGGCGCTCCTTGAACGCGCGGAAGCCCTCGCGCGCCTCGGCGTCACTCAGGCTGCTGGTCATGCCGATGCGGTCGTAGAGGCCCAGATAGCTGTCGATGCTGGACTTGATCACGCCGCGGGCGCGCGGCGCGGTGCGACAGCATTGCGCCAGTAAGTCTTTCGCCTCGGTGAGTAGGTGGTCGTGCGCTACCACGCGGGTGACCAGGCCCCAGTCCAGCGCCTCGGCCGCAGTGAGCACGCGTCCGGTGAACATCAGGTCGCGGGTGCGCACCGGCCCGATGACGCGGGTGAGCATCTGGCTGTAATAGGTGTCGGCGTAGCCGCGGAACAGTTCGGGCACCCGGAAGGTGGCCCACTCGCTGACGACCGCCAGGTCGCTGCACAGCGCGATCTGGAACCCGCCGCCCTGGCACAGGCCGTTGACCGCGGACACGATGGGTTTCGCGGAGGTGCGCACCGCGTCGAACGGGGTGACGTCCATGCCCAGCGCGCCGCCGAAGGTGATCCAGTTGTCCGTGGCTCCCCCGCCGCCCATGTCGCCGCCGGGCGCGAAGACGTCCCCGGTCCCGGTGAGCAGCAGCCCGGCCAGGTCCGGGTCCTCGTTGACACGGCCCACGGCGTACCGGATTCCGAAGTACATCGCGGGCGTCAGGGCGTTACGCGCCTCGGGGCGGTCGATGGTGCACACCGCGATCGACCCCTGGCGTTCGAAGGTCAGATAGGGGGTGCCGAGCCAGTCGCCCTCCGGAGGCCGGGGCGTGCTCCGCGATGTCGGGGGGATCTGCGCCACGGGACTCCTCGTGTGTCGGTCGCTACTGTCGCTCTTACAGTAGCCCCGCCGGCCGGTCAGGCATACGGCAGCGTCGCCGTGGCGCTGGTGGTCGCCGCGTCGTCGAGCAACGTCGCGAGCGCGCCCTGCAGCGTGGCCGTGGCTTGCACCACCGGCCGTTCGCAGTATCTGCAGGTCGCCTTGAACTGCGGCTGGTCATCCTCGTCCGGCCAGAACCGGCGCGGCCCCGCCTGCGCGCCGGGGTCGTAGGCGACTGCCTGATGAGGGGCGTCCTTGAGCAGCCTGCCCACCGGATGGCCTTGCGGGCATTCGAGTTTGAGGATGCCGATGCCTTCTTGGTTTCCTGCCATCTCCACCGTCCTCGTCGGGATAGGTTGCCTACCGATTGTCACCCGCTGGTCCGCCCGCGGCGTCCCGGGGGTTCATTGCAGAATCTCGGGCACTCGACCGACAAGCGGCTCGGGAAGTGGGATGCTCGTGTCAGGCGAAGGATTGGGGGCGATATGCCAGCCGCCATGGCGGACACCGAACTCGTTGAGGACGCGGTGCGGTCAGCATGCCGCGCGCCGTCCCTGCATAACAGCCAACCCTGGCTGTGGATGGCCGGCCGCGGTCAGCTGCAGCTCTTTCTCGATCCAAGCCGGGCGATGGTCTCCGATCGGTCCGGCCGGGAGGCGCTGATCAGCTGTGGCGCGGCGCTCGACCACCTTCGAGTGGCGCTCGCCGCAGCGGGGCGGCAAGCCCGGATCTCCCGGCTCCCCGATCCGAAGGATCCCAACCATCTGGCAGCCATCGACTTCACCCCGGTGGGAAACGTCACCGACATGGAACGGCGGCGCGCCGGCGCGATCTGGGCACGCCGAACCGACCGATTGCCATTCATCGCACCGATGAACTTCGAAGCCCTGGAGCAGTCGCTGCGCGGTGCCATCGACAACGATGCGGTGCATCTGGACGTGATGGCCAACGACGTACGCGACAGGCTGGCGCGGGCCTCGTGGATGGCCGAGTCGCTGCGCCTGTATGACGCCGCCTACCACAATGAGCTGCATTGGTGGACAACGCCGTTCGAGGGAACAGAAGGCGTTCCGTACAGCGCTCTGGTCTCGCCGGCCGAGAGCGAGCGCGTCGACATCGCGCGGACGTTCCCGATGACGCATAACCGGGAACGGCGGACCGAGATCCCCGAAGACGAGTCGACGATTGTGATGCTGTCCACCGACGGCGACACTCGACTTGACGCGCTGTTGTCCGGCGAAGCACTTTCGGCGCTGTTACTGGAATGCACGACGGCGAACCTGGCGACGTGCCCGGTAACCCACGTGACCGAGCTCAAAGTCACGCGCGAGATGATCGCCGAACTCGTGGAAGAGGGCAGGAGGCCGCAGGTTCTGGTCCGGGTGGGCGTGGCGCCTCCGGCGGCCGAACCACCGAGGTTTACGCCTCGTCGGCCGCTCAGCGAGGTTTTGCGGTTCGCAGGTTGAACGCGGTCCGCCCGATCCACTACGTTCAGCGCGACGGCCGCGCCAGAATGAGGATCGCTTGTTCGGACAGCTCGCGTGCCGCAGCGGTGGTTTCGGCGCAGGCCAGCAATTGAACGCCCCGCCCGGCCTCGATCTCGACCGGGCTCAAAAGGATGATGCCCTGTCGCCCGCTTCCCGGTTTGAAGAGCAGACCATCAAGATCACGAACAGCATCGCCGAACGGCCGCGGCGGTTGACTCTCTCCAACGCGTTGTGCGACTACGACTTTCGCGTGGATAGGATCCCGGCTCAATCGGTTCACGATGGTCATCGGAATGGAGACACCGCCCCAGCGACCGTTGCACTCGATCCAATGTAAGGACGCGGATTCGAAGCTCTGCCCTACCAGTAGCGCGTCGAGACTGCATCGGCCGAAGTATCCGAGCAGTTGCAACACCGCCGCCAGCCGCATCGCCTCATTGGCCAGTTGGTTTCGCCAGCGCTGCGGAAGCTCCGCCGGCGCTGACCCCACAAACGTCCCCTCGCTACCCAGCAATTGCTGCTCGAACAGGCCCTCGATGAGAGGCAGGCCATCGCCGATAGCGGGGATCCACAACTGGATGGAAGGACTGCTCAACGTCGGCGCCTCCCATAACCCGACAAGCAGCGGATAAACGTCGTACCAGCCGAGCGCGTGCAGGGTGTCGACAATGTATTCCTTGATGTCAGACAGCGAAGCCTCAGCCACTCGATTTGCCGCAACACTCACATTCCCGGCCCCACCCGCGCTGTAGGGCACCTTGACTACCACTCGCGCCGCCGATCGGGCGAGCGCGCGAATGCGATTTGCCAGCGCGGCTGGACCATAAGCGGCGCACGTCGGAGGCAAGGCATTCTCACCAAGCACCTCGCTGATCAATGTTGCGAACCAGAGCTTGTCGTTCACGCACCGCGTGAGCCGTGGGGGCGGGCTCGCAACGTGAACGGCAACGTTCGCCGCCTCAGCGACGGCTGCGCCGAGTTGCCATGTGCTGCCCATGCCGATATGCGGGACGATGGTCAGACTGCCCTTGCGCATCGTCGCTTCCACGATTCGCTCGAACGCCTCGCCATCGAGTCGACAACGCACCGCCAGTGGGAGCAAAGGGCTGCCATCCCCGGAGGGCAAATTGAGGCTGACGACCGGTCCGGTCCCGAGGACATGCGAGCGGTAATGCTCGAAATCGGGGTGGGGCGCACCACCGAAAGCAACCAGGTCACCCCGCCGAGCGAGAAGTGAGAGCCGATATTCGTAAGTCGGGGCCTTCTGCGCTGTGGAAAGGCCGATTTCTCGCGTGTCACCGATGACCAGCCACGGGCCCGCCGCCAGACCCGGCCGCACACGGTCTCCAAACGCACTGGTTGCCGCCAGCGCCCCATCCTTCGCGGCTATCTTCTGCGCTACCACCTGGACATGACGCAACTCGAGCTCGCCCAGCGTTGCGGCGATCCGCGGGACCAACGGAAGTAGCTGCGTGTCCATTGCCGGTTCTGAGTCTACCCGCCGCGATTTGTTCGCATTCCGGTATCGTCTGCGCTATGGCTGCCGAAAGCCTTGGGAGCCAGCAATTTACAGTGGCTCACTGTGAAATCTGAAATCCTCGGTCACCCGATACACAGAACGTTCCGGGACCTGGCTCCACTGCTCATGGCTGATCGGTTCGGAGGCGACGACCACCGCTCGGTAGAGCCGATCGGTGTGATGGCGAATATGCGGGAAGCCGCAGATCTCGCAATCGTGCACGCCTTCACGCTGGACGTAGTAGAGCGTACGTCCGATGCGGCTGCCGACCATTTGTTCGCCGTCCGTCAGGATGACGTTGAGACCAATCGCTGCGGTCGGCTCGATTTCGCCGCACCACTGTGCGATCTGACGGATCCCTTGGCGTAGCACCTCCAGCAGTGGAAGGTCCGGCGAACGCGCTTGCAGAGTGCGCAGGTAGTGGAAGAAATGTTCGCTGTCCGTGTCACCGCGGATCGCGTCGCGTCGCTCTTCCGGCAAAAGCTCGAGCAGCCGGGGGCGCAGCCGGTCGAAGCCGGGAACCGTGCCGTTATGGATGAAAGACCAAGGGCCATCGACGAAGGGATGGGTGTTTTCGATCTTCGGAGCACCAACCGTTGCGCGGCGCACGTGGGCGAGCACCTGCTGTGAGAAGATTCGCGAGGCCGCCCGTCGGAAATGCTCTCCTTGATAGGCAGCCCAGGCTTGCCGCTCGACACGCGGGCAATGATCTTCATAGGTCGCAATACCCCAGCCATGTGCGTTCCCTCGGCCGGTCACGTCTTCGCGGCTCTGCACCATCAGCGCGTTTTGCGCATAGACGAGTGTGCACTCCACCTTCGTGGGCTCATTCGCGCGAAAACCGTACAGGCGACACATTCTTGTGATTGCCTTTCCCGAGCGCAACTATACTGTCGCCGATGTCGATGAAGAAGTTTGTTCGATGACAAACGCTTGGGGCCCATCGGATCTGGCCGATGCTTTCAAGGAGGACCATGCTGTCCTCGGCCGCGGCCTGCACGAGGTCTCCGAACACCTCAGGGCGGGCGACGATGGGGCGGCCAAGGCCCGTGGCGAGCGCCTCGACCGCGAAGCGGGCGCGCACATCGCCTTCGAGGAGCAATTCTTTTATCCGGCCTTGCGTCGCATGCTCAGCGATGCAGAGGTCGACGATCTTTACAAAGAGCACCGCGAAGGCCTGTCGGTCATCAAGGCCCTCGCGGAATTGCCAGAAGGCGCGGAGTTGACCGAAACCGACCGTCAGAGCCTGCTGCGAGCCTCCGAGTCAACCGAGGTCCACGTTGCCGAATGTGGCGAATTGTTCGGCGTCATGGGGCGCATTCCACTCGAGGAGCAGAAGGCGCTCTATCGCGAACTTGTCGCCTTGCGAGAAAGGGCGCCGCGCTGGACCGACTTCGCAGCGCGAGGAAGAAGTAGGTAACTCACGGCGCGTTCTGCCGTTAACCGAGGCCGGCGTCGGTGAGCAGCCGCGACAATCCGTGTTCGGTGCACAGGGCGCGCACCGCCGCGATGTCGTCGCGCGCGTCGGCGGCGCATCCCGCCGCGGTGAGTGTTTCGACGAACAGCAGGCGGGCCTGCAGGGCGGCCATTGGGCGGGCGGCCGGGTCGATTCCGGCCAGTAGGGCGCCGGCGCGTCGGCACGCCTCGTCCCGGTCGTCGCTGGCGTGGCTGCGCGAGAGCAGTCGGATGCCCGAGGCGGCGTCGAGCTCGGCGGTGAGGATGGCGATGCCGTCGCCGCCGCGGGGAATGTCGCCGTCGGCCCGCAGCCGGTCGGCCTCGGTGGGGTCGATGGGTAGCCCCAGCCTGACCCGCTCGTGGGTGATGGCGGCGGCCAGGCGCGGCAGCCGCAGCTTGTCGGCCACCGCCATGCCCGCGTCGAGGCGGTCCACCGCCGCCTCGCGATCGCCCTGCGCGGCTTTGATTTTCGCGCCGACGACGTAGCGTGCCACCAGGTAGTCGACCCCGCCCCCTTCGGGGCCCAGATGATAACTCTCCTCGAGCAGCTCGGCGGCCTCGTCCAATTCGCCGGTTTCGTAGAGCATTTCGCCGAGCACCGCGCCGGCGATCCGCGCCGCATACGAGTGCGGGCCCACCGCGGTGCCGGTCTCGAAGGCTTCGCGGAACCTGCGCAACGCGAGCGGGATGTCGAGCTGCTGGCGGGCGGCGATGCCCGCCCAGCTGCGGGCGTAGACGGCGCCGGTCGCGCCGACCTGCTCGTTGAAGGGCTCCGCCCACTCCAGGAGTTGTTGCGCGGCGGGGAGGTCGAAGCGCTGGATCGCCGCGAACGCCAGCGTGGTGGCGGCGGCCTGCGGCAGCACGGGACGCAGTTCGTGCGCCCGCGACATCACCTCGGCCAGCATCTCCTCGAGGCCTTCGGTGCGGTCGGCGTAGATCTCGGCCACCGCCCGCACCACGCTGGCTTCCAGGGTCAGATCCGCGCGGCGCGCCTCCGGAAGGTCGGACTTGGCGATGGCGGCGGCGAAGCGGTCGAGCGCCACCTCGGTGGCCTGGGCGCGGTGCAGCAGGATGTTGGCCCACGACATCGCCAGTTGCAGCAGCGGTCTGGTGGTCACGAGCTGCGGGGGCAGCTTCTCGACCAGGCCGAGGAAGGTCGTCATGCGGGACTGGTTGATCAGGGACCTCGTCTCGATGTCCTCGACCAGGTCCACCGCCCGGGCGGTCTCCCCCGCCGCCAGGGCGTGGTCGACGGCCTCGCTGATGTGGCCGCGCTCAGCGAACCACGCCGACGCGGCGCGGTGCAGGTCGTGGAGGCGGCCGGGGTCGTCGCGTTCGAGGCGGCGCCGGAGGAATCCGGCGAACATCTGGTGGTAGCGAAACCACTGCGGGTCATGGTCGATGTGGCGCAGGAACAGGCCGCGGCGCTCGACCTCTTCCAGCATGGCGTGTCCGCCGTCGACGCCGGCCAACACCGATGCCAGCTCACCGCAGATGCGTTCGGTGATCGAGGTCGCCATCATGAAGTCCACCAGTTGCGGGTCGAGGATGTCGAGGACGTTCTCGGCCAGGAATTCGCCGACCTCCTCGCTTTCGCCCGACATCCGACTCACCAAGGCGCCGGGATCGCCGCCGCCGCGCAGCGACAGCTTGGCCATCTGCAGGCCGGCGACCCAACCGTCCGTCGATGCGGTCAGGGCCGCCACGTCGCTGCCCGCCAACTGCAGCCCGACGGTCTCGTTGAGCAGCGACCGCGCCTCGTCGGCATCGAATCGCAGTTTCTCGCAATCGATTTCGATCAGCTCATCGCGAAGTCGTAACTTACTCAACGGCAATCCGGCGCGCGACCAGCTGGTGACGATGATCTGCAGGTGATCGCAACCGTGGTCGATCAAAAATCGCAGGGCGTCGATGGTTTGGGCGTCCGAGACCCGCTGCCAGTCGTCGATGACCAGCGTCACGGGTTCGCCGGCCTCGTCGATCGCGTCGATCAGCGAGGTCAACACGTAGCGGGTCGCCTCGTCACCGCGCTGCTCGATGATCTGCTCCAGCGGTTCGGCGAGCGCGGGACGCACCCGCCGGATGGCCGCGAGCAGGTGGGCCAGGAACCAGACCACGTTGTTGTCGTCGTCGTCGACGGTCAGCCAGGCCACCGTCACGCCGGAGGCGGTCAGTTCCGCGCGCCACTGGGCCACCAGGGTGGTCTTGCCGTATCCCGACGGCGCGTACAGCAGGATCAGCCGCCGCCGCCCGGCCGCGCGCAGCAGCGCCATCAACCGGTCGCGCGGGACCAGCGACTGAATCGATGCGGGGGGACGGTATTTCGTCGACGGCGCCGGGGGCGTCGTGGTGGCCTCGCGCCGATGATCCGACGATCCGGCCGGCGGCGAGCCCGCACGCTTGAGCTCGACCGGCACCACCATGTCGTCGACCGGGAGGTGGTGCCGGCGCTGGACCTCGCGCAGCTGCTCACCGTATTCCAGAGCCGACGCCGGCCGGCGCGACGGATCGCGAGTCATGGCGGTTTCGATGACGGCGATGACGTCCTCGGGCACGCGCTGCCTGGCCAGCATCTCGGGGATGGGCCGACCCATGGGCGGGTGGCCGGTCAGCGCGCAGAACAGCGTCGCGCCCAGTGAGTAGACGTCGGATCCGGTTGTGGGAGTCGCGCCTTCGAGGAGTTCGGGGGCGATGAACGCCGGCGAACCGATGACCACACCCGAGCGGGTCTCGAAGCCGCCGGCGATGCGGGCCAGCCCGAAGTCGGTCAGCTGCGGTTCCCCGTAGTCGGTCAGCAGGACGTTGCCGGGCTTCACGTCGCGGTGCAGGATGCCGGCCCGGTGCGCGGCCTCCAGCGCGCCGGCGAGCTTGACGCCGATGCTGAGCGCCTGGCGCCAGTCCAGGGGCCCGTGGCCGCTGACCTGCCCCCACAGCGACCCCGTGCCGTGGTAGGGCATCACGATGAACGGCCGGCCGCCGCGGGTGGTGCCGACCTGCAGGACGGTGACGATGTGCGGGTGTCCGGAGAGCCGGCCCATCGCGCGCTGCTCGCGCAGGAACCGGTCCAGGTTTTCGGGGTCGAGGTCGTTGGTCAGGACCTTGACGGCCACCATGCGGTCCAGCTCAGGCTGCGCGCAACGGTAGACGACCCCGAATCCGCCGCGTCCGATCTGCTCGACGCCCGCGAAGTCGAGTTCCGCGGCGACCCCGGCGATCAGATCCTGCTGGATCGCCTCTGCATCCACGTCGGCCATCGACGGTCACTGTCCTCGCGCGTAAAGAGGGTGGCCAACCCACCGGTCGTGTCACCATAGCGCGGAATGACCTGGGGCGATGGCGGTAATTTTTCGGGGGTCGTAGGGCGGAGCGATGATGAAGAGCGCCGCCGACAGGCCGGTTTGCGCAAAGCCGTATCCCGTGAACAAGGCGTAGCAGCAGTCACGAGGCGCTTAGAGCTTGGCACTGATCGGAGTGATCGGAGTGGAGCTTCATACCAGGTTCACTTGATCCGGTGATCCGACATAAAACCGGACACGGAGCTTGCACCCCGATGCTGGGCATCGGAATACCTGCTCTCCGGGAATCCCAACGTTGCTCATCTACGGACAAACAGCAGGCGAGAACGTTCCTTGAGGGGTCAGACTCACACTCTGACGTAGCGCGCAGCAACTTGGCTGGCCCGGCGTTTCGAGTTGGGATTTGAGAGCTTCCTGGCGGCGAGCTAGGGACTTTCGACACTAGGTGCATCGGGCCGTTTACGCGTTGGCTTTGCATAAGTATCGCGGCCGGTCTGCGTCGCAGCCGCCCACGGTCCTGAGGAGATCAGGGATGAACATCACGGACAGTTTCGCCGTAGCCGCCACCTTCGCCGCTATCACGGTGGCGGTTGGGTGTGCCGGCGGGAAGGGCGGCGGCCACAGCGCAACGCCGGCGGCACCAACGGGGACAACCACGGTGACAACCACAGCGCCACCTCCGCCTCCACCCACGATGGCGCGCACCAGCATCGACTCGCTGATCCTGGCGCCGGACACCGTCGGCGATATCGTCGGGACGAAATTCGACTATGTCGCCAAGCCTCCGCCGGGCTTTCTCTCCCCTCCGAAACCCGTTGCCGTCGTCGAGGGTAACCCCGAGTGCGGGGCGCTATACGGGCCGAACACCGACTCGTTTGGCGATTACACCGCATACCGGGGCAATTCTTATGAGCACGACATGACGCACCCTCCCCTGGTCAATCAGGACGTTGCGATGGTCGCCGACGCGAAAACAGCGATGCAGTTGCTGGACACCGCTTTCGCCAAGCCATTGAATTCCTGCGACAATGTTGTCACCAAGAATTCTTTCAATATGTACACGAAATGGCAAAAGATCGACGTCACCGCTACGGATGTGCGTTGGACGGCAACAGGATTGAAGAACGGTCAGGTCGTCGGTTCGGTCTGCGCCAAAGAGGCCAGGGCAAAGAACAATGTGGTCATCTATGCGCAGGTTTGCGAAGAGGGCAACGGCGCTCCGACGGCCCTAGCGACAATCGTGGACAAGATATCGGAGAAGATACCCGGGTAGGCCCGGCAGACAAGATATTCCGTAGGAGAGAGCCGCTGCCCTGCAACATTGGTCGCAGCGGCTGTGCATGATCCAGCGGGCTCGGTCGACGGTCAATCCGGTATCGAACCATGCGGCGACGACCCGCAATCGGGGACGCCAATTGGCGGATCTATCAAGAGAAGGACCGTGCCGCCCATCCCCGCGTCTACTCGCCCGCTTCAGGCAAGCCGCAGGAGTCGTGCCACCAATTTCCTGACCTTTTCCCCGACCGCGCAAAGCACTCACTCGACAAACACGACGAACTGCTCCAAGCAACCGCCGACCGCGACGTCCCAGCGTGCCCATTCCAGTGCCGAACGTCACGCGCTGCAAGCCGATCGGACCGTGCTCGTGCAGTTCAGAAGGGTGGTCCCGGCTGGGATCGAACCAGCGACCTTCCGCGTGTGAAGCGGACGCTCTCCCACTGAGCCACGGGACCGGCGCCAAGAGGCGAACGACGTCGAAGACTAGCACGAGCCTGGCCTCGACAGTACCGGCCCATATCCCCCTTCAGGGCCCTGCGTTAGCCTGGACACGGCTCGTACCGAGAAATTTGTATGTGCCCGCTCACGTGGACTATCGTCGTGCTTCGCACCGGACGACGATCTCGTCCGAGGCGCGCGGATGTAGCGCAGTTGGTAGCGCATCACCTTGCCAAGGTGAGGGTCGCGGGTTCGAATCCCGTCATCCGCTCGAAGGTGCAAGTGGCATCAATCCAGCGGTGGAGTGGCCGAGTGGTGAGGCAACGGCCTGCAAAGCCGTGCACACGGGTTCGATTCCCGTCTCCACCTCCAGCTTTTTGAACCCGGCGCGATTAGCTCAGCGGGAGAGCGCTTCCCTGACACGGAAGAGGTCACTGGTTCAATCCCAGTATCGCGCACCAGAGTTTCTGCAGATGAGAGCCGGTATCTAGGCAGACTTACCAGTGGTCATGCAATAGTCATGCAATAGCCACCCTCCGGGTAACTCGACCCGCGAGAGGAATCGTCATGGCCGCAAACTCCCCCACCCCCGACAACGCACGACGTCGCACGTTCCGTTTCCTGCCGACTACGAGTGGCTGATGCGCGCGATAGTCACGGGCGCGCTGGTTCCCGAAAATGCGGCGCAGGCCCGCCAGCTCGGCAAGGCGCTGATCGCGGCTGCCGATGAGCTGAACGACGTTGACGGGGCATCGAAATGACCAGCGATGCGCAGCTTTTGCACGCCACGCTTTGTTTTCTCGCCGACCGGATGGGCGCCGATCACCCGGATTTGTGGATGGCGCGTGCGGTTCTTTCGGCGACTGGCGGACCCCGGCCTACACAGGCCGGGGTGAGTGCCCTCTGCCGTGTGGCAGACGAGCAGCGACGCTTTGAGGAATTAGCGAGGGCCGATCTGGCCCTTCTCTAAAGCGCTGACCCCAGAGGCCACGTGGTAGAGGGCGGGCCGAGCGCCTGGCCGCGCTCATTTCAGTTGCGTGACGGGATGCGGCGACGTGAATCGTTCTGCACGACTGTGCCGTCGGGCGTCGCTACTTCAATCCATTCGTACTCGTTCAACTGACGGGCTTTCCGCCCTGGCTCGGTAATGGTTAGAAGCCAAGCTTCGTTGATGTTCACGCTGCTGTCCGCCGAGAAATGGGCTACCTCGCCATTGACACGTCTGACGCGTATCTCAGCTGGCCCGAACGGCTTCTTCTCGATCATTGCCCGGTTGTCGCACTCACCACCGACACCATGCATGGGGCGTGAATCGGCGAGTCGCGCGACAAGTTGCGCAGGTCGATCAGAATTCAAACTCACCAGAGTAGGGCGGGCCAGGCCGACAGCGCGACATTTACGGTTACTCGGCGTTTCTTACCGGGGTATGTCGGTGCGCTGGTCTACGTTCGAACCGGCATCCCTTTGGGCGCCCCCGGACGGGGAAGTCCGGGTCCAAGTATCTCGGAGGTAAGAGAGATGGCAACAGGTAGTAAAGATGCGAGCAAGGCCGGCAAGTTGCTCAGCAACCCGAAGACGCCGAAGGCGGTGAAGAGCGTTGCCGCCAGCGACTTAGCCCAGACGCCCAGGAAGAGAGGCAAGTAACCTGACCGGCAGAAACGGCCCTCAGTGGGAAATTCTGGGGGCCGTTTTCCCGTGAGCGAAGCGTCCGAGAACACATCGGCCGCGCAGCCCGAGCCGTCGCGCAACTGGTATCAGCGGGCAGTGTCGTGGTGCTCGACCAACGCGACTTGGCTAGTCCCAGTATCCGCGGTCCTGGCGCTGATCTTGATCCTGATCGTCGTGAAGCAGACCGTCGAACTCCACGGGCAATACACACAAACCAACTGGGGCAACGTAGCTGAAGCGTTTGGCGCAGCCGGCACGCTGCTCGCGGTCGTGGTTGCCTTGTGGCAATCGCTGGTCATCCGCCGCCAGGCCGAGCAGGCACGGATCGATGCGGCCGAGCAATTCGAGAGAGAGCTAAAGTCGGCACGCGATTTGCACGCCGCGGAGATGAAAGCCGCCGACGATCGACACAAGGCCGAGCTAGACGCCCAGCGTGAGATCGCCCGAGTCCAGCGCCTCAGTCTGCGTGAGCAGGAGTTCAAGCTTGCCCTCATCAGGGTGTCGCGAGCCGCCAACGCCTACGCGCACGAACTGGCAACCCTGGTCGCGGAGACGCCGCGCATCCTAAGTGGAACCAGTCGACAGGATCGCGACGATGTGCTCAAACCGATTAGCAAGCAGCTCGCCGTGCTCGCAAGTGATCTCTCCGCGGAAATCTCAGGTGCACACATGCTCACCAATAACAACCAGCTACACGACGCCCTGGACCGAGTTACCGCGGCCGCGCTGAATGGCCCAAGAGCTGAGAGTGACTTCCGGAACACCGCCGTCATGGCGGGCCAGCAGCCTAACGAAGCCCCCATCTTCATGGTGATGGAAGAGTTGCAACGAATTATCGGAGACGCACGCCGTCTCGCCGGGACACTGCTCGTCACTGGATTTGACTAACATTTCACGCAGTACACCCGGTAGGAACCCGGTCGGCTAGCTGTGCCGCCGGCTCGGGCACGGCTCTGGTGGCGCGTCAGGACAGTCGCGGCGTCGCCGCTCCCAGCGCTGCACGCGGATCGGCCACAACCGGCACTCAAAGCAATCGCAGTCCCGTGGTGGCCCACCGCGCAGCCTCGCCATCACGCACACCCGGCGTCACGGCCCCATCGGGCACCGGCCGCCGCCTTCTGCTGCGGCGACCGGCGCCGGCCCACCTGCTCGCCGGGCAACGGCAACGCCAGCTCGGCAACCAGCCGGCTCACTGTCTTCTGCGCCTCGGTCAGCGCGTAGAGCAACGGGTGCGCTCGCGGTAGTTGCCCACGGCTGCCGGTAAGGGTCAGGCCGTCGCGAGCCAGCTCGGCCTCGATGGCGTCGATGCGGTCGAGAGTCTTACAAGCCTCCGTGAGGAGGACGCATTCAGCCGGGTCTAAGGCATAAATCGCCATAACTTCGCGGAAAAGTGCCTTTCCTCGCGCTTTTAGTCCGTTTGGTGCGCGGGGTGGTTTGGATTGACTCATGCTCTCTCTGCTTCACGAATTATATTGGCTACCAACATGTTTCGATGCCATAATGATGTTGGCGCGCAGGGCTTTTCCGATTCCGCGCCCGATCGCTTGAAATAGCCTGACCAGCGCAAACGCATTTTCGGCCCTCAGCGCATCGCGGGGGGTTCCGTCGCTGACAGGTGTCACCACGGCTAACGGCCGCGCGAACTTTTGAGGGGGCCTTAGGGCTGGATGGCCATAACCTCGATATTACGGTAATGAAGTTGCCCTACAACGGATTTCGACGTATGACCAAGCATGTCGCCAGAGCCGCGCCCCCTACCATGCGATGTTCAACTACGCAGAGCTGTTGCGTAGCAGGTCACTGAATCCTGTCGCGCTTCGCAATGTTGTGGCGTGCGCACATGAGTTGGATGTTCGCCGCGACGAGCGAGGAGCCGCCGCGCGAGTACGGGATGATGTGGTCGAAATGCAAATTTTCGGTGCTTCCGCACTCGACGCACTTTCCTTGGTCTCGTTTCCACACGGCCAACTTCACTTCAGTTGGGATAAGCCGGTTCTGTTCGAGGCGCGGCTCTCGTGAGTCGACAACTGGTGTTGCATCGGGGTCGACCTCCAGCCGAAACTTGAACACACGTCGCCGATTAGACTCTTCCGGCCAGCCATCGACAAGCTTGAATGTGCCATTGAAGGTCCAGATACCGTCACGCATTTTCTCGTAAACGCGGACACGCTCGGCTGGCGCCCCCAGTTCGCGGTGTTGTGCGGCCGCTTGGAGGAACAATCCGTTCTGGGTGAGCTTCCCCCGAGGGGTGCGCTCAAGCTGGTCGACCGTCTTCGGGTCCGGGCCGCCGCGCGCTTGTGGCCTATTGTGTCCCTCATAGATCAGGACCCGGCCATCATCTTCAACACGATCGTCGTAGGGTGCGCCCGGGCGACGGCTCATTAGAATTACGCTCCGCCGACCGCTACTGGCAAAATTCATACCTTGCTGCAGGCTCACTCCCTCCTCGCTGCACATTTCGAAGTAGGAGATCACTTCCCCGGGCACCACCACACGAAAGATCCTATCCGCGGCGCACAGACCAGAGCGTAGCCACCGCGGACCCACCTCGAATGCTCGAATAAGCTGCGGCACCGATTGGGTGAGCTGGCGATCGACTGGGAGTTTCACAAATCCTGATGTAACTAACGGCGCGAGTGCTTATGCTCCCGTCGACGAATCAGGCCACGTCACCAAAACACGGAGGTTTGGCGGCATGTTGTTCCGTGCAGTGTTTGTCGCAACGACTATCGCGTTGACCGCCGTTGGCTTACCCGTTACCGCACATGCCGACCCATCGTTCTGCGACTTCAATAGCTTGGATTACGACCCTGGGCGCTGCGCCGATGTGCAAGACATCCCATATTCGTGCGACCCGGCATACCCCGGATACAACTCAGCTGTCTGCGAGGGCGACATGGGAGCCCTCAGGGGGTGATGGCTCAAGTGTGCGAAAGCGACGGGCCATGCATATCCGTATAGCCGCTTTCATGGCGGCAATCATCGCCACTACTGGCATCATGGCCATTATTCTGGCGCCGCCGGCAAGCGCGTGCCCGTCAGGTTATTACCGAGCTGCCTCAGGCAACTGCGTCCACCGCCCGGTCTGCAATGTACCCACACGACCACCGGGTTCCACCGTTCAATGCCCTGATGGCTGTTGGTCATTCAGTGAACACCCCGACGATGATTACACGTGCCATGGGCATACCAACGCTGCCTAGCTCTCTTAATTGCGATTGCGGCTGCTGTCGCTGGGATCGCGTTCGGGACCTCTGCCCGGACAATTTGCACTGATGATGCCCGGCCTACGCCAGCTAAAGCGGCGATTGCCCCTAAGCGAGCAGGCACGGGATCGACCGGCGCGGATAGTGGCCTGGTTGTTGGTCGCCGTCATTGTTGTCTGCGTGGTCATCCTAATCGTGGCCCTGGCCGAGCGAGGTGTGTCCCTTCCGCGATCCACCCACCCGCCCACTACCCAAACTCGGCCACGGGTCATCTACAAAAACTGCACCGAGGCGCATAAAGATGGACGATGGAACATTCCCGCGGATGACCCGGCCTACCGGCCTGCCCTGGACAAGGACCACGACGGCATAGCGTGCGCGTCCGCGCCCGGCGATGAGCCGGTCGGCAGGCCGGGATGCGGTGAGCCCTCGCAGTTGACTCTCGCTGCGCCAACGCCGTTCAACGCTCTGCATGCTCGCTGCGTGGGCGCGCCTGGTTGACGGGCATGCGTTCCTGTCGATGTTAAGGGCCGCCGCGGCCCCGCCGACAACGGGCGCGCTCCCTACAGACGAAGCGCTGCGAACCGCTGGCACTGTCGGCGGGCTGGCCGGGTCAATGGCCCCGGCCCACTACCGCGGCGGCTGTGGTCCGGCGGAACGGAGATAAACCGCCGGACGTTGAATTCGTGACCGGGGTCCGGCCCTGGCATCGCAGGACCCCGGCCACGAAGTTCTTACTTGCTGGGCGTCGTTACGGCGCCGTGCAGAATCGCCGGTTCGACGAGCAGCTCACCGGCTGCCACCGTGCACCGCAGGGCGTGAATGCGGACCAGTTCCATGACGGCGGCCTTGCTCAGATTCATTCGCCGTGCGGCCTCATCAAGGTCGACAAACGCAGGCTCGTCGTTGAACCCGCGCTCGTCGTCGAATTTCACCCAACTGTGCCGTGGTTCGCGCTGCATCACGAAAGAGCAATTACCGCAAAGGCGCTCGGACGCAGCAAGCCCATGCCGATGCGCATCTCCGACCGCAAGCGGGTGGTGTTGGTCGCGAATCCAGAGAAGGGATCGAGCTGGGTCATGACACCGCCGCGGGTGAACAGCCGAACCTTGGTCCAGTCCGCAAGCAACGCCTTTCCGGCCGGAACGCGCGGGCTCACCAGGCGCGGGATGGTGCCAAACACGTTGTTGCTGTCTGCAGGTCCGTTCTGGTAACCACCGCCCAGGACGAACATGTCCGGCGTGCCACCTTCACGCAGAAGGTCAAGCGCGGCAGCGTCCGTGGGGTTGAGCACCCAGCCCGTCGGCTGGACACCGGCCGTTTCGAACGTCGACAGTGCACCCCGCAAGGTGGTTGGGACGTCGGTGTTGAATGCGACTGCGGTGGTGCCGGATGCGTGCAGGATGCCGGTGAAGTTTTCCCCGGTGCCGTCACCGTTGAGGACCTGTCCCTCAAGAGCATCCAACAAGCCCTCGTAAAGTTCGGTGATTAGGAAAGCCCGCAATTCGTCATAGTCGAGCCACAGGCGGTTCGGAATTTCCTCGGATAGATGCGCCAGCACCCGCAGGCGGTCTTCTACCGGCGTCACGGTGAGCACGCTAGTGGGCTTGGTGGCGAAGTCAGCGACCATCGCGGCGTTGTTGGTGCGCGTGGTCTGAGTCCAGTATTCGAATGCGTTGGACGGTGATTCGGCGCGATCCACCAAAAGATCGATGATCCGTTTTGGCCGTTCCATCGGGACGACCTGCGGCAGCACCAGGGCGGGCAGATCGATGGAGCTGGCGGTGATCGCGCGGGTTTCCCCGTCGAAGCTGTTGGCCTTCCAGATGGCGTCGGCCGCCCGCGAGGCCCAATCGCCAGCGCCAGCGTGATCGCCGATTCGGGTACCCGGGTCGGCGCCGGGTCGGTTGCAGTTCGTCGCCCGGGCTATCGCCCCGGCGACCGCCCGGGATGTCGGGTTGTCCTGGCCGGCGCGCACGGCCTCCTCGATCTTGTCGTTGAGGGTCTCGATTTGCTCCGTGAGCCGTCGGAACATCTCGGATTCCTTGGGATTGGCGTGGGAAGCGCCTCGTGCCTCCACTGCGCTGGTAATCGCTGTCCGCGCGGCCGCGAGCTTGGCGCGCGTTTCACGCAATTCGGTGATGTCTTGCATTTGAGAAATTGAATTCCTTGCGTTTGTGTGATCGGGGAAATGCGCCCGGTGCCGGGGCGTGCCGCCTCGCGGTGCCAGCGAGTCAAGCAAATGGGTTCCGCGCTTCCGCTGTGCCAGCGGAGCGGATAGGGGTGTGGGGCGTCGTCGGTGCCGGAAGACGCGGGTGTTCGATCCCTCGCCAACGGTGGGTGACTGAGGGGCCCACCGTGGCGTGGGAAGCTTCTATTGGTTACCTGACCTCGTGAGCGCAATCGACAAGGGTGCGACCTAGGTGCGCGGCCAGTGGTGCGGGCATCGAGAATATCTGTCCATCATCAAAGCGCAGGCCAATATGGCCATCATTATCGAACATAATGTCTGCGTACGTGACATTGTTCAAGGTCTCCTACTTTCAAACTGCTCCACTCCGCCAACGAAACGTTGGATGCGGGGCACGGTTAAATCTGTCAACTCTGCGGCCAACGAGGCGGCCTCGGCGTCGGTCAATAAGATATGCCTGCGGTTTCGCCCGATGCCCACCTCAATCGCGAAGCCGCCATTCGGGCGGCTCGCAACAATGATGTCGCTATCCCTGATTGCCCTAATCATTCCAGTTCCCTAGTTGAACGGTGCTACCGGTTGTAACTTGTTCCCATTGTTGGCATTGCGCTCGCGCCATTCGGCTTGACGCTCCTTGTTCTTGCGACGCGTCACGGCCATCCGCTCGATTTGTTCGCGGGTACTCTGCCACTGCCAAGACTCGCCAGTCATCAGACAATTCGCGTCATCGTCTGCCTCAATTAGGCCAAGCGCAATAAACCTGTGGAGCGTGGGCCGGCCCAAGTGCGGGACCAGCAACTCGGCCTGATGACCGTTAAACGACCCATCGCTCACTAGGGACACGACCCAACAGGTGAGATTCACGAACGCGCGGAACTCGTCGCCAGTCAGCTCCGCCTGCAGAACCGGATCGGTCAGCACGGAGTGCTTAATTCGGGTGTCCAGTGCGGTTCCCTTGATACCCGCAACTTCTGTCATTTTCTTCTTTCCGAACTTCTTTCCTTTGGCCTGGTCCTCGGCCTAGGCCTTGGGCCTAGGCCTGATTCACTTGGCCTGTGCCTAATCCTGAATAGCCTTAGCCTTATCCTTATCCTCCGTCACTGGTGATGTAACGCGTGACATGACAGCGGGCCGAGCCTTGAATGGACTGCCGCGAACGTCGAACATGCTCTTAATGGGATGTTCGTCATCCGCAAAGAAGAGCCTGTTATCGAGAGTGGGTCGGCGCCGGGGATCGTGGGGGCGGAGCTGCATAATCGTTTCGCAGCACCGCAACTCATGTTCGCGGGCTTCATGGTGGTAAGCCGGCACTCGTTTCAAGTTGGACCGCGAAAAGTCTCGGCGATCATCGTTTAGGTGGATTACCTCGGAATACTCCTGGCCGCAGATGACGCAGCAATGACTGTCTCCGGCTGCTGGCGGTCCGAAATATTCCATGGCGAGAATGTCACGTTTTGGAAGAATCTTCCGGCGGCTGGACCCGTACATCCTCAGAATAACGCGGGAGTCTGGGCCGTAGTCGCCAAGCACATTCCTGTGCTTGTCACGAATCCGTCCGTCGTCGGTGTATTGGTAATCCCGCGCCCATGATATGCGAGCAAACGGGGTCCAAATTTGTGGCCGTCCTGCCACCATTTTGTCCTTCTACTCTGATTCTAGAGAATCAGTATCCTTGAATTACGATAAATCCTGGACTGGCGGAAAAGGGGCGATCACTCCCTTTTGTCCTCGCACTCGTCGTCATCGAAGTCCTCGAAAAGGGGCCGGATCGCGTTCCACTGCTCGGGGCTCAGCATGAATTCGTCGCTGAATTCGTCGCTCATCGCGGGCCCCCCGACCGCCGCTGGCGCCGGACGCGAGCCGACGTTAAAGCCATGCGCGCCATGTGTTCCCGGCGTGCATGGTCGGCCCTTCGAGCGCGCTCCGCAGGATCGAGCACCCCGTCGGGGTCGACCTGACGCTCAAAACGTTCCGCCGCGACTCTGCGAGCCGGCGCTGTGCGTGCAGCGCGGTCCTCGGTTTTCTTCCATGAGGCATGAGCGGCGATTTCAGCGCGGAGCTTGCGCTCTGCCGGGGTCACCGCGCGCTCCCCACCGGACGGCCCATGTTGAGCACCGAGTCGCGGTCCAACCGGATGAGTCGCGGCCCCAAGCGACGACCCTTGACGAGTCCAGCTCGGAGCCACCGGCGCACGGTGCGAGGATCGACGCCGTACCAAACGGCCACTTCATGGATGGTTGGATGTGCCGAGAGTCCCGGCGTGTCATGTAGTTGCTGTAGTTCCATGACACGATTCTGACTCACGTTCTCCGGCTCGCGGCGGTTCTGAGAGACACGAATTCCGTTGCGGCACGTAGGCATTGACGCATACACGTCACGCTGACCTGCAGCTAGCCGTAGTGCATGTGCCGCGAAACACAACGATGCGGTGTAGCCGGCGATGTTGAACGGCAACGCCAGTTTCTTAACTCGCAGAGGCCGCCGCGAGTTTAGACAGCTTTTTGGCTATCTCGGCGTCGCGGCCCTGGGCCGCATGTTGGTATCGCATCGCGGCCTGCGGCGTCGAATGCCCCAAGCGCGCCATCAGCTCGGCAAGGGTGGCTCCGGTCTGCGCAGCCATTACGGCCCCGCTATGTCTCAGGTCGTGGAAGCGACCGGGCCACTTCGCCTTATCGCGACCCTTGTAGAAATGTCGATACAGGGTTGACGGCTGTAAGTGCTTACCGTTCTTCGCCGGAAACATCAGCGCATTATTTTCGGGCGCAACGTGTTTGGCCAAATGGTCTTCGATTGCCGGGATGATGTGCGGCGGGATGGCGACGTCACGCTTCCCCGCCTCCGACTTGGGATCGCCGACTTGCCAACCCTTGTCAACCCGAACGGCTGCGCGGCGAATGTGGATCACCCCACCCTCTAGGTCGCAATCGCGACGCTGAAGCTCCACCAGCTCACCGAAGCGCAGGGCGAGCCACGAGGCCAGCAACACGATGAGCTTCAAGTTCTCGGGCATCTCCCCCGCGATGATCCCAAGCTGCTCAATAGTTGCCGGCTTCGGCTTGATGGTTCGCGTGGTGGTCCCTGCACCACGGATGGCACAGGGGTTTGCCTCAATGATCCGGTCGCGCGTCCGCGCGGTCTCCAAGATCGTCTTGAGGAGACTGTAGGCGTGTGCCCGCATGGTCGGGTGCTCTGGCAGCGTCTTGGCGTACCAGCGATCCACCGCAGCCATCGAGATATCGCGCACCGGCGTGCTGCCGAACGTCGGGTAGATGTGGTCCTTCAGCAGCTTCTTGTAGTGCTCACGGGTGCGCGGCTTCAAGGGGCGACCGCGGATCATCCTCGACTCAAGCCAACCCTCGGCATATTCGCGAAACCTGACTTCGCGCTTGCGCTTCGCGACCTTCTGTTCGGTGGTCGCGGGCGGCGACCACAACTCTCTGTCTATCTCGCGGCGCCGGTCGGCAAGCCAACCCTCGGCATCTTCCCGCGCGTCGAACGTGTCAGGCGCCTTATGCAGCTGGTCGTCGGGACCGACGTACGACGCCTGGAACCGCCCGGACGGCTGGCACTGGCGTATCCGGCCGAAACCTCGCCTGCGCCTGGTGGTGCTCATTTCATGCAATATACATGCAATAACTATGCCGGGACATAGCTAGCTGATGCCCCTTGTGTCCACTAGTCCATGAGGGTACTGTTTTATGTATTGGCCCGTAAATCGCCTGTCAATGCAGTTCAGTACGTTACTCGGAGAGTTTGCTGGTACAAGTTCAATCCCAGTATCGCGCACCAGAGTTTTTGCAATGCTCAGAACAACAATCTGAGATGAGAAGCGGGTCACGTGAACTGCATGTGAACTGGCCACCCGGGCCGCTAGCGACCAGATATAGAGGTAGCTAGCCATGACGAACGGTCCAATCATTCCCGACGAACCCGACTGGCTCATTCGGATGCGCGCCGAGGGGCAGTCCATGTCGATGCTGATCGACGAGATTGTGCGACGGCGCGGCGTCGACGGGGGGGTCAAGAAACTCCGAAAGTATGGGGTGCTGACGGCATACGCCGCACGGTATGGGAGGCGGACCGACGGAGGCCGGCGACCACGCATATCGACGAGTTATTGGATGAACGGGCCCAACACGAGCACATTTGCCGATACTGGACCCCATGACCAATGCGGACGCCGCCGAGTACAAGCGCGCGACGGATGACTTGCTCGAACTCGCTCGTGCCATAAGCCTTCACCAGGAGGTCTACTTGGTCACCGATGACATGGAGTCCGAGTAGTTCTGCACTGCTGGCAACACGGTCCCGTTAACGCGCCGATGACGGGTTTCATCTTCTCGGCCAGCTGCTGACCGAGAACGGTCAGGTATTGAGTACTGCGGGGTACGCGTCTTTTCGTCGAGGTCTTTCCATTTCGTCACTGGCCTCTTGTCGGCCCACGCAGGATCTGAAGTGTGTCCCGGTTCGCGCTCCGTCCATCCAGCTTAAGGAGACACGGCCGCCAGCGGCACGAGCGGGCGTTCCTCGACTGAGGAGAAGTGCGGCGCGACATCACCAATGCCAAAGCGTTTACCCAAGTTGACGTTCACAGGCAGCTCCTGGCAACACCTACAGGTTGTTCGAGCGCACTATGCCTTGCTTGGTGGCCACGATCTGCTGATTGACTGCTTCTCGCTCACGGTGCTACACCGGCGTATGAAGGGTGCGGCGATTTCGTCGGTGCTGGCCAGCCGCTTTATGGTGCGATGCAGTTCGAGAATCTGAGCTTTGCGGAGCTTGTCGGCGCCGCAGGCGGTGGTCCGTGGGCGGTCAATCAGAGCTTGCAAGCGGGCAGCCCTTTCCAGATTTCTCAGCTCGCGGAGGCATTCCACGCCGCGGGCCGATGCTCCGCGGAGGCCGAGCACTCATTCGAGCAAGCCCGCAAGCGTTTCGATGCGGCGTGGAATCACCAGGACGGCGACCATCCGATCAATGGCTCCGCTGAGGTCGAGCGACTCACCAATCGCTTGGGCTGCAGACGGAGCAGTTGCCAAAGATCGGCGACGACTTGGAGAACATCGCGGGAATGCTGGCTGCGGCGCAGAAGGAGGGCGCTGCGGAGATCGCCTTATTGGAGCGGCAGCTGCGGCTTCTGGACAAGCTCATCACTGCGGCGAAAAAGGATCTGCAGGAACCACTCGACGCGAAAAGTCGGGCTCAGCTGGAGGCGTTGATCCGCGACGCGCACGCGGACGCTGACGACGACACGCGCGACGCCTTGAAGCAGATGAATTCGATTCGGGACGTCTACGCGAGGTCGCTGCATCAGGCGCAGGTCAATGGCAACCTGACCCCGCAGGACGCGCAGGCCGTGAGTGAGTTCAAGCCGGCCGGCTTCGGGGACGGGCAAGGCCCTGCCCCCGATCCCAGGATCACCGGCCCCGCCGGGCCACCTCAGCACGAGCAGAACACCTACGACCTACAGGACCAGTTCCAGGACGGGCAAGGCCCCACGTTTGGCGGCGATCCGCGCGACGGCTTCCCCCGCAGCCCAGCCTCAGAATTGGCACAGGGTCCGCCGGGCACCCGGCCACTGCCGACGGGAACCGCGCTCGGGCCTGACGGCCACCGGTACGCGTTCTTCAGCCACCCCGACGGCAGCGTTCAGGATGGGGTCAACGAGTACGCGACCAACGGCAGCGTCTGGGACTACACCGACCCCGGCCACCCCGTCAAAGTCGGCGACCTGCCGGGCATTTATCAAGCCTCCGGCGTGTACGACCCGGCAACCAAACAAATGGTGATCATCGGGAACACAAGCAACAAAGTCGGCGACACTAACCGCGGCCTTTGGGTGTCGGGACCGATCGACCCGGCCAAACCCAATGCGTGGGTCAACTCCTTGCAGCGGGTGGGCAATGTCAGCCTGCCCGGTGACCGTGAAAGCCAAGTGGTTTCGCTGCAAGGCGGCGGGTTCATGCTCGTCGGCGCCACTAACGGAGGCCCGGTGCAAGCCATCACCGCGGCCACCCCGCAAGGACTGATGGGGGCCACACCCCAAACATTGATCGCGCCGAACCAACTTCCAACTGTCTACGGCCCTACGGTGATCGGCACATCCCTTAATCCGGCGACGGGGCTCGAAACGGTACAGCTGCGGGTGAGTACGTGGCCGCCAGGGCCGATCTATGACCCGAATACCTGGACGACGAGCTTTGGCGTCCAACATTAGGGAGGCGAGACGGCGTGTCAAGCAGAGCGGCCATAGCGGTTTCAACCGTAGCCATCGCGGTGTTGGGGATGGGGTGTTCCCGCTCAACTCCCGGCGTCGCTACGGCGGCACCGCCAAAGTTTCCCGACCTCAACGCTTTTCAAGCTGTCGATCCCGGACCGTATACCTCGGCCGCCCGCGCGGGCGGCGCCGCCTATTTCGCCACCCCCGACGGACTGCAATGCATCCTGCCCAATCCGGCCAAGCCGGGTGATCACGTGAGTGCGAGCTGTGATGGACCGCTTCCGGGGTTGCCTGAGAACGCCCCGGTGGGCAGTGACGGCTGCTCGGTGGTGGGATCGCCGACGTCGCTTCCGACCGATCTCGGTCCGTACACATTTCAGAAGGGCACGGGGTGCCCGGTCATCACGTCTCCGCTGCTCAACGTGGGCCAAAAGATCACCAAAGCCGACATCACCTGCCTTGTGGGCGCTGACCGGCTCACCGCCTGCATCGACCCAACCGTCAACCGGGGGTTCGTCCTTCAACCTTCCGGCTCATGGACTTTCTAAAGCAGCTCACAGCTCCCACAAAACCTGCGACTGCGGCAAAGAGGTACGATTTCACCGTGAGTTACCGCCGCGGATTGGGCCTGGCAGCGCTTATGAGCGCCGCCGCCTTCGTGTTCACGCCTGTCGCGGCGGCCGATCCTGACTCGCCCTCTTATGGGCAAGGCAAACAGGCGATTGACGAACAGGTTCAGCAGTACCACGTCCAACTGAGCCCCACTACCGACTGGGCCCAGTACTGCCAAAGAGTCCTGAACAGCGATTTGAAAAGCGGAAAGATCAACCGAGTGGACTCCCCCGCTGATTTCGTCGCCGGCTGCCAGGACGAAGGCCGCACGCTCATCGCCCCGCGCTAAACACTTATACGGTGACCGGCGGACGCGTCACATTCCGCTTCAGCTGTGCCGATTTGTCCATGGGCGTACGACCGCTGTTGTCATCCTCCCGAACACGCTGTGCCGCCTCTCTTCTCGTCCTAGCTTGGAACGTTGCTCCGTCTCCTATCCGGCCTGCGGGCTGCTCAAGCCAACACAGCACGGCATCCCACAAATCGAACGCACATCGGTGTAACCGTGACGCACGAACGATTGGTTCGCTGAACCGAAAGCCACGCGGCCAATCGCGCCACGTGCCGAGCATCGCCAGCGTTGATCGGTAACGGGCGTCGCGGCATCCAACGGCAGCCGATCGAACGCCGTCAGGAACGACTCGGCGGTGCTCACATACGGGTCAATCGCCAGCATCACCGCCCACGCTCAATACCGCCGTCGACGCCACCCATCCACGAACGCGACGAGCGCCGCGAGATCATCAGACACAAGACTCAGGTAACGCCGCGACCACGGTAACCGTGTTCTTTGAACTCTGCTGCTGTTGACGTCGTGCTATGAGCAGCGGCTAGCGAAAGGAGCGCGACGATGATATCCGCATTTATTGCTGCGGCGTTGGTCTTGGCGCCGTTATCGCCGGCGCCGGGGGATCAGTGTCCGTTGGGGGCGCCTCCCACGACGGATGGGCAAGGCAAGACGATGGTGTGTGTACATCACCATGAGTTGAACCATACGAACATTTGGGAATACCCCGCTGAGTGACCGTTCAGGTGAGTCACGAAATAGCGCTTGGATCCGCTTCTGTGGCTTTACACATCCGCTCGAAGTGCTCAGGATGTGCGAACTCGAAGAGCTCCATGCACCGCCAGGTCTGCGCGTGAATCACCCGAGCATCAGCACGTCGACGCTTTCGCTGCGTTCGCCGTGGGAGTAGCGATTGCGGGTGCTCAGAGTTCGGTCGCCGGCATCTGTTGGGTGGCCGCCCACGACGCCAGTAGCGCTAGACCGTCGGCGGTCGGCGTACCGGCGGCAGCGGTGTAGACGTTGAGGCGCAGGTTGGGTTCGTCGGGCAGTTCCAGGGACTCGACGTCCAGGTCGAGTTGGCCCACGACCGGATGGTGCAGACGCTTGCGGCCGGACCGGTGCAGCCGCACGTCCTGAGATGCCCACCGTTGCCGGAATAGCTCACTGCACGTGGACAGTTCGCCGACTAGGGCGATCAGCTCCTCGTCGTGCGGATTGCGGCCGGCTTCCATGCGTAGCTTCGCGGCCGCGTCCCTGACGATTTGGTCGTAGTCGACAAAAAATTCTCGGGCCGCCTCGGGGTGCAGATAGACGAACCGCGCTGTGTTCGCGGGCCGTCGCGGGTCGGCCAGCACCGGTGAATACAGCGCGCGGGCCAGTTGATTCATGGCGAGCACGTCATAACGGCCGTTATGGATACAGGCCGGCGCATCGGAGATGGCGTCGAGCACCTGCTGCAGTGTCGAGCGCACCGTCACGGCCGGCTTGTGCCGACGTGGGCGGTTGGGCGCACCGGATTGGCGTGCGAGGTGGAACAGGTGGTCGCGCTCGGCCTCGTCGAGTTGTAGGGCAGAGGCCAACGCGTCGAGCACGCCGTCGGAGGCGCCAGCGAGGCTGCCGCGCTCCATGCGCACGTAGTAGTCGACCGATACCCCCGCCAGAAGCGCTACCTCTTCGCGACGCAGACCTTTGACCCGACGATTGCCGCCGTAGGCGGGCAGGCCCGCCTGCTCGGGTGCGATGCGGGCGCGACGCGAGCTGAGAAACTCCCGGATCTCGGTGCGTGGATCCATCGTGGGCATCCCCTCACCGTAGGCGCGCCGCGCAGGCAAAGGGAGGCACTGCTGGTACCCCGACGACTGCATTGCCCATCCTCGCGGTGTCCCGGAGGGAGCGTTGACCGCCGCTAAAGCCGCGCACCGACGCCTAGGGCGTACCCGACGCGGTCGTGGCGATGCCGCCGTCGACCGGGATGATGGCGCCCGTGAGGTAGGACCCGGCCCGGCTGGCGAGAAACACGGCGGTCCCCGCCATGTCGTCGTCGCGGCCGAGCCGGCGCAGCGGGGCCGCCGCCGCGATCGTGTCGCCGATGGCATCGAGCGTGGCCGCCATCATCTGCGACGGGAACACTCCCGGTGCTATCGCGTTCACCGTGACGTGCTGTGGGCCCAGCTCTCTGGCAAGCACTCTGGTGAGTTGATGGAGTGCCGCTTTGCTGCTGGCATACGAGTAGTTGGGCGACTGGGCGACGTGGATGGCGGCGATGCTGCCGATGTTGATGATCCGCGCGGGATCATCGGCGGTGCCCGCTCTGCGAAGCGCGGGCAGCAGCGCTTGCACCAGCCAGAACGGCGACTTGAGGTTGAGGTCGATCACAGTGTCCCAGGCCTCGTCCGGGAACGTCGCCAGCGGTTCGCGCCACATCGCTCCCGCGTTGTTGACGAGGATGTCCAGGCGTTCCGAGTTCAACGTCACGAGGTCGGCGAGGCGCTGACACTCCTCGTGGCTGGACAGATCGGCGGGGATCGCCTGCACGTCACCAAATTTCGACAGCTGCCGCTGCGCCTCCGCGCACGCGTCTGCACTGCGTGAGCTGATGACAACGCGGGCGCCTGCCTGCAGAAGGCCGCGCGCTATCATCAGCCCGATGCCCCTGGTGCCACCGGTGACCAGTGCGTACTTTCCACTCAGATCGAAAAGTCCTGTGTGCGAGGTGAATTGGTTGTCCGCCATCTCCACCAGCTTGACAGGCGTGCGGGGCCCCCGGGAGACCCTGGCGATACAGGTACTGAGACAGCCACCCTTGAATCCCCACGGGCGTTACCCAGGCAGCGACATCCGCATCCCCACTCAGCTGAGTCTTATCGCGCGGCCAACTGGTCGTTGATGTTGGTCCACTGACCTTCGCCCTTGTGGTTGCCCATGTTTCGGCATTGGCCATCGAGGATGATCTGCCCGTAACTGTGGTCGGACGGCATGAAGCTGATGCTGGCGGCCACGCCGTCTTTGTTGAGCGTCGCCCCGTGGTAATGCTGGCCGGGCGGCGCACCGTCGTTCCAGCCGTGCGCGATCATCGCCGTTCGTACTTGCTGGAAATAGGCGTCGGGGTCGCCGTGGATCAGGAAGCTGAGCGTGACGGTGCCCTGAAACGGCGGGTCGCCTTGGTCGTTGCAGGAGGCGAAGGAGAACGCGCCGCTGACCCCGTCCAGGTTGGCGGCGGCGACGATTTGTCTGGCCGGCTCGATCACCTGGGCCTTGGTCTGGTCGTCGCTCATGGGGTGGGCGGTGTCTTCATACGGGTTGGTAGATCCGCTTGCTGGTGGTTTGTGTTGCACTGGCGCGCATCCTCCTAACAACATGGCGACGACCAATACGGAAGTGAGCAGGGCTTGGCGCAACGGCACGCGTTGTTCCTTAATGGTGGTGTTGAGCATCGAACACATGGTTGTCGGTGATAGATCCTGGCGACCGCTCCCATTCCGGGTCAATGACGGCCGGCGTGTGCGGGCCGATGGTGACCGGGGGCAGGCCCGGGATTCGGACTTGTACTCCCCCGAACGAATGGCGGTGTTCGGCCGTCATGCCGTCGGCTTGGAGTTGGTCGCCGTGGCCGGAGACGATGTCGGCCATGCCATAGAGGGCTTCGCTGCCGCGGTGGTAGTAGTACGAGTGGTCGTGGGGGTTGATGCCGTCGGACCCGGGAACCTCGGCGCGGAACCGCACCGACCCGAACCCGTCGACGGCGGGGTCGGCACCCAGGCTGGGGTTGGTTCCAAAGAAGTTCTCGCCGAACAACTTCTTGCTCGCCCCATCGAGATGGCCGAGCATGCCGACCGGATCGGTGGATGCGTCTCCCACGAAGACGTGTCCACCGTCAAGGTGAAACTGCGCCGCGGATTGGGCCGCGTCGGTGCCCGGGCAACCCAGAAGCACAGCGTCATTGGCGTGCATGCCATGTAACGCAAAGGCGTCGGCGACGGTGGTCGAACCGTAGGAGTGCCCCAGCACCGTGACATGCTGGCCGGCGCCGAGGTGCGTCGCCCACAGACCATTGACGTCCTGCGCCAGGGCCGCGCTGCCCGTGCGGGCCAGTGCGGGTGTCGAGATGCGCTGAACGTCGTCGAAGCCGTTCGGGGCGTCGTAACCCATCCACGCGATAACCGCCGTCGGGTTGTTCGGGTCGGCGGCATTGGACTGTTCGAACAGGTTGATCGCGTCATTGTGGCCGTCGTGCAGCCAGCCGCCCTTGACGCTGCTGCTGGTGCCGGGCACGATCACCGCGGTGTTCTTCGCGGTGTCGGGGTTGCCGATCGCGATCGCCGCCCTGCCCTTGCCGCCGAACGCCGTTGGGTCGTAAGCGAACAGGTAGACCGGGTTCGGATGAAGCGGGTCTCCCGCGTCGTGGTCGAGGCCCAGCTTGGTCTCGTTGGCGTTCTGGTATCGGGTGACGTCGGTGGCCGACAGCCCGAATTTCGCGGGGTCGCGCAGTACGTCGTCGACCGAGACGCCCTTGCGGCCGGCGATGTCGCGCACCCGGCCGAGGTCTTGGTTCATCACCGCGAGGTTGGCCTGATTGCGCGCCAGGATGGGGACGCCGTTGAGGTTGCCGATCTGGTCGGGGTGCTCGGCGATGAATCGTTGGCGCTGCTGCGGGGTCAGCGAGGTCCACCAGCGGTTCACGTCTTCGGGTTTGGTGCTTGGCGGTGGGATCTGGCTGTCGGCGTCGACGGGCTGGAGGATGTTCGGGTCGTAGCCGTCGGTGCGCAGATTGCCCAGGCAGTTCTGCAGCGTGGCCGAGTAGCCGTCCCGGATTGACGCCATGTCGCGCAGAGCATCCCGGACATCGTCGGCGGCGTCGGCTTTCGCGTCCTCGATCAACATCTCCAGGAAGGCCCGGGACTTCGCGTCGAGGTTGCCGTGCTGCAGATCGTGTTCCGCGGCGTCGATGAGGTTGTCGAGCCCCTGCAGCTCATGTTCCAGCGTGGCGATCCGCTGCGCGCCGGCCTTCTGCGCCTCGGCCAACGCGGCGGCGATGTTCTCCAAGTCGGCACCGATCTTGGGTAACTGCTCCGACTGTGCGCCAAGGGATTTGACCACCCGCTGCACTTCTTGGGAGTCGTTGATGGGGTGGTCGCCGTTCTGGTGGTTCCACGCGGCGTCGAAGCGCTTCCGGGCTTGCTCGAACGCGTGGTCGGCTTCCGCGGTGTGCCGGCCCGCGCCATGGAACGCCTCGGCCAGGCTCGAGATCTGAGACGGGCTGCCGGCCTGCAAGCTCTGATTGATCGCCCAGGGATCGCCGCCGGCTTTCGCGATCAGGTCGGCGACGTTGAGCCATTTCAGCTGCATTGCACCGCCCCCAAAAAGCCCCAGTCCTTCAACCGCCTATGAGGCTACCTCCGCAGCCCCCGCGGCGACGTCGATGTTTGTCGTGGCCGTGGACAGATCGGCCGGCTGACGGGAGACGCCCGCTGAGGGCTTTTACGGGCGCTCCTGGATCACGCACTCCACGATCCGATTGGCCAAACGCGGGTCGAATCCCATCCGCGACACCTTCCGGGCTTCGGCGGCGGGTGAAACACCGGAATTGAGGTCCTGCTCAATAGCCCCGATGAGCTGCTGATTCTGGGTGTCGTGCTCCCACAGCGGGACCTGCGTAATGCTTCCCACGCAATTTCCGTAACCACTCAAGTCGGCGCGCGCCGTTGGGGCCACCAGCATGCCGATGGCCATGCCGACCGCACCAGCAACGGAGAAGACCCGCACGATCTCACGAATACCCAGCCGTAACGCTGAGTAATCAGCAAACGGTTTGAATTCGAGCAGTGGTGTCGTCGGGACGAATTCAGACGCGCTCGGCCTTCATGTCCATATCGATCGTGCCCTGGCACGCGCCGCTCAAGATCTCGGTGTGCATCAGGCCGTCGAGCGACCCGTCGGGTTGCGGCGTGTAGCGCACGGTCGCTCGCGCCGGGTTCCACTGGATCGAGGTGTCGGGCATCATGCAGTCCCACTGGAAGTCGTTGGTTTGCGACCAGGACTTCCCATCCCACGTGAACTGGATCGGCTGCGGAACCGTCGGGTTGGTCGGCGGCGGGCCACTGACGATGGTGGCGACGCACTTGCCGTTCGTGCAGCTCGAGCGGAAACCGTAGGTCTCGGTGTGCTGCCCCTCGGGATTGCCGACCGCCATGCTGGTGCCGGCCTTGGGACCGACCATGAACGTGATCGCGTACTGGCCGTTCCACGACGGGTTGTCGGCGACCGCGGTCGGGGGAATCAACATGGCGATCGGCAGCGACGCAGCGCACAGCCCGACGAAGCGTTTCACGCGGTCCGACGTCATCGCTTCTCCTTGAGGCCGTACCCCTTCATAGTCATACGCCGGTCCGTCACGAGCAAGAGTCTGGCCGGTTGCCTCACCAACCCCACTCATCATCGGCGAGGACATCCACGGTGAGGGCGTTGTCGGCCGCGTGTTGGGTCCCGTAGTAAAAGGTCAGCAGGGTGCGGTCACCCTCGAGGGCTTCGGTCGCGACGACGGTGGCGTGCCCGATCTTCATGCGGATCTTGTCGCCGGGCTTCAACTCGTCAACACGCTTAAGGGGCACGCTTCACCCATCGGCAGCGCTGAAACTGCCAACTGCTACAGACGCTCGTGTCATCCATCGCCGTCCCGTCGACCAGCGAACTACTTCGAGGCTTCCTCGTAGCGGACTGAGGCCACCAAGGCCGCGCCGAGCAGAACCAGCAAGGGCACGAACACCAGTGGGTAGGTCGCCACCGCGGCTATGGCGATGATGACGCTCGGCACCGTCAGCGCCATCGCGGCCGTCGGATGCCGTTCGCTGAGGGCGACGATCCGTGCCGGCGCCGCAAAAGCCGCCGCGGCCTGCGGCTGCCAATCCGGTCGATCACCATACGAGCGGTGGGTTTTCAGGCCGCACCCCATGCAGGCACGCCCATAGGAGTAGCGGGTTTTCAGCCCGCAACCCAGGCAGGTGTGGGTGGTCATCCGCCCATGATGTCATCGCGGCGACCGGCCGACGCGTTCGACGTTGCGCCGGCTGTCAATTTCTAAGTCGGGCGCGAGCTGCTCGCAGACGCCCGCCCACCTAGTCCTTGTCGTCGTCCTCGTCGTCTTCGTCCTCGTCGTCTTCGTCGTCCTCGTCGTCGTGGTCTTTGTTCTCGTCGTCCTCGTCGTCCGAATCCTTGGACTTCTCGGAGCGATCGAGCTTGTCCGCGAATTTCGTCAGCAGCTCAGCCAAGTCGCGCGCCTCGTCAGACGCCAACGACTCGTCGAACAACCGCTCGTCGTCCTGCGATACGCGCTCGAGATAAACCGCGTCGTCCTTGATGCTGACGTCCCACCGGCCGCCCTCCTCACGAACCATCCGATGCCGCCTTCCGAGTAGTGACCTGATCGCTGGAATCGGCGCGTCCCGGCGCGCTACTGGCTTGGTTACCCACTTGCGCCGCTCGCTCCTCAGCGGAGTCCGCGCCGCCACTGCGGCCGGGTCACGGCGCGATCGGCCGCTTGAAGAAGCATGCGACGGAAAAGGCGCCCCGGTGGTCGGCGTCGAGTCCGACCATCTCCCACCCCTGGCGGCCCAGTTCGTCGGCCTTCAGTTTCATCTCGTCCATGGCGGTGTCCCCCTCGCGGTAATCCCACGTGTACTCCCACTGCTGCGGATACCACTTGCCGTCGGATGCCAGCCACCATCCCGGGCCCGGTGAAGGATTGTTCATGGGGTCGTACGTACCACAGGACGCGAGGGCAACCTATGGCGCGTAGGCCCACCCGAGGAAGATGTTCTGCGAATCGTAGGGACTTGGTCGAAGTTCCCGGATGTGCGGCGGGGTGAAGTAATTGGCGGTGAGGTATTGGCCGTTGCCCTCGCTGAGCATCACGTGCCCGGTGCCGTGATCGAATCCCGGATTGCTCGTAAAGACGAGCGCCCCCTCCGGAATGTTGTCGGCGTTGGTGTGAATCAGCCCGTTGCGGTTGAAATCGTTGAAGGCGTCCATCGCCGACGGGTATCTGAACGCGTGGTTGTACGCCTGCTCGACGAACGTCTCGCATTGCACCGTGTTGTCCGGATCCGCGGCCATCTGGCCACGCGCCCACGCCATCGCCCGAGCCGCCTTGTCTTCGCCGGTCGCCGCCGCCGGGGCCGCTCCCCCACCGCCGCAGTCGGGGCCCAGGGCGTCGAGGGTGCGCGTGTCGATGTCGACGTCGGCGACGTAGTGACCGTCAGATGTCTTGTACCACAGGCTGTCCCAACCGCCGTCGCCGATCTGGTAGCTGAAGAAGCCCTTGACCGGCTCGCCCGCGGCGTGGCACACCAGGGTCAGGACCTGCCCGGCGTTGTATACGCCCTCCTGGCCCGCCTTCAGGTTGGCGGCATTCATGCGCGGGGTGGTCGGCGCTTTCACGGTGCCGGTGGTCTCGGCACGGGCCGGCGCGGCACTCGGCAGACCCAACGCAAAAACGGCTGCCGTCATCGCCGCCATTGCTGCTTTCATTGCCCGGTCTTTCCGCCACGCCCCTATGAAATTGATCGGGACGCTACACCGGAAACAATGGCCGTGTCTTAGAAATGGCCCTAAGAATTCAGCGTCAGCAGTGGTCGGTCCAGCACCGCTGCAGCGGGCAATAGGTCGAGTGCGCCAACGTCACCATGGTGTGGACGTCCCCGAGCGTGACGTTTCTCGGGTCCAGGTTGGCGTGGATGTTTTGGGCGATTTGGTCGTACGTCCAGCCCCACCCGAGATCGTCGCAGATGAGGCGCCCCATGCCGATGAGCGCGGCGTCGTGGTCCGGCGGCCAGTTGAAGCCCTGAGCGCGCAGTTGAGCCAGGTAGGCGTCGTCGTTGGCATCGGCGGTCGCGATCCCCGTGCTGGCAATGAGGGCGGCACCAACCATGACGGGGACGGCCAGTCGCGCCGGCCAGCGAGATGAGGGCATTTGATCCGCTTCCTTTCTTCGTGCCGTTGACGGCGCCCGCAGGATACGGCTCCAATGCGGCAGGATTCGAAGACTAGGAAAACTAGGGAAAATACAGCTTATCGAAAGTTGAATAATCGGCTTCGCGGGCGCCGAATGCGCAATCCGGCCGTGGGCACAGTCACGGCCCGGGTGGAGGTGGCGGCGGCGGAGTCCAGCGCTTGCCATCCGTGGTCCATCCGCACGGCAGCCAGTTCAACTGCGGCCCATCGAAGCTCAGGCATTTGGGCGTACCCGGTGGGGGCGTCGGGCCCGGCGACCGCGAGTCACCGTGAGCGACGGCGCCGCTGAGCATTACGGCCCCAACGGCCAGAAATATGGCTGCGGGCTTTCTCATCGCCGGAGTACCCACCGAAGCGATCGCCGCTAGCCTTCGGCCCGCGCGTTCACCCTCCGAATTTTAGTCGTCCGGCCCTGTCCAAGACCTGCAGAATTCCTGCGAATCGGCGGTGACGACAGGGCACCCCGACGACGGGATCGCGCGGGCGGCAGTCGATTTGCGGCGGGTCAGCGGCGGCTAATCGTTCGCCCCCGGATATGACCAAGTAGACGCGCAGTTCTGCAAATTTTTCTGCCCCGCAATGACTTTCGCCGCCGGGGTAGAGTCGCGGGCATGAATTTCATCGAGTGGCTGAAAACCCCGCACTACCTGCGGACCCGTTTGATGATGGAACGGCAGCCGATCAGGAACCTCGAGATCGAGACCGTGTTCCTCGAAATCTCCCACCGCGACGCGCTGCTGCGGTTCCCGGTGATGCTCATGTTCCTCCCGAGGCGCGCCCGCCCGTCGCGCGACCGCACCCCGCGCCCCGATCAGGACAAGTGACCGCGCGTCAGCTCTGCGTGGCTTTGCTGACGTACTGCGGGCAGTAAGACTGCGTCGCCGCACCGATGAAGTAACCCGAATTGTGGTCGCTCAACCCGAGCGCGCCTTGTACGTCGGACAGGGTCTGCGCCAGAGTCGCACCATTGGCCCAGTCCTGGCAAACTCCATGTCCGGCGTTGACGACGGTCTGGTCCGACAGGTTGGTAAAGGTGATTCCCTGCTTCGTAAGCGCCTGCAGGAAAACGTCGTCCGTCGAGTCGGCGTTCGCGATCGGGGTGGCGACGACGGCCATGGTAGCCACAACGGCAGCGAACGGGCCGGTCAGACGTGTCGGGTTCTTCATGATGACTCCTCGGTGGGCCTATCTTTCCGCTGGACCGAAATGTGCACATCGGTCGACGCGCTGACGAGTTGACGCTTCGATCCGCCAATACTGTTACACACGTGATGCATTGGTGCTCGGCAAACTCGAAAACATTCGCCTGGGCGCCGCGGAACCGCTTTCTAATTGACGGGAAAGCCATTTATGCGGGAATGGTTGTACGCGCTCCACGGCAAGTGCATTGCGCGACGAAACTGCGGGTGCGCGACGTCGGGCCCGGTAACCGGCCGGCGCCGGCCCTACCGAGCGCGTAACCGGGTTGGGCGCCGGCGACCGATCGGGCATGCTTGCCCTATGCACATCGTGAACGGCGTCCGTGACCCGGCGGCAAGCTTCCCCCTCGACACCGTCACCGACGATGCGGCCGAACGTCGACAGGCCAACCGGGCCGTCGCCGTCAGCGCCGTCGGACTCGCACTGACCGGGCTCATCGAATTGGCCATCGCGCTGCTGTCCGGCTCGGTGGCCCTGCTCGGCGACGCATTGCACAATCTGTCCGACGTCTCCACCAGCGTCCTGGTGTTCGTCGGGTTCCGGGCTTCGCGCAAGGTTCCCACCGAGCGCTATCCCTACGGTTACGAACGCGCCGAGGACCTGGCCGGAATTGGTGTGGCCCTGGTGATTTGGGGCAGCGCCGCCGTCGCCGCGTACGAGAGCATCAACAAGCTGCTCCGGCACGGCGGCACCGGATACCTGGGCTGGGGCATCGCGGCGGCGATCGTGGGCATCGCCGGCAACCAACTGGTGGCGCGCTACAAGTTGGTGGTGGGCAGGCGAATTCGCTCGGCCACCATGGTGGCCGACGCGAAGCACTCCTGGCTGGACGCGTTGTCGTCGGCGGGGGCGATGCTCGGTCTGATCGGCGTGGCACTCGGCTGGGGCTGGGCCGACGCCGTCGCCGGGATCGTCGTCACCGGATTCATCTGCCACGTCGGCTGGGAGGTGACCGCCGACATCGCCCACCGACTGCTCGACGGCGTCGACCCCGAGATCGTCACAACCGCCGAGGCCGTCGCCGCCGCGGTCCCGGGCGTCACCCACGCGCACGCCCGGGCCCGGTGGACCGGGCGGACCCTTCGCGTCGAGGTCGAAGGCTTCCTCGATCCCGGCACTCCCCTGGCCGCGGCCGACCGGATCGGTCGCCAGGTCGCCGCCGCGCTGGCACCGCAGATCCCGGAGATGCACAACTTCACCTGGACGGCGCGGGCCGCCTGAGTCACGGCCCGGAGGTCAGCCCCGGCGGAACCGCTCGCGCAGTTGCGGGTCGTTCTCCCACCACAGGCCCGACGGTGCGACGCCCCCGTCCTCGGCACCCTCCGCCGTGTCCAGTTCGGCGTCGACCCGCACCGCGTGCGCCTTCTCGTCGCGGGACAGGGTGCGCATCAACAGCAGCACGAACGGCCACCCGACCAGGTCCCCGAGAATCCACAAGACGCCGGCGCCGATGGTTTGATCGAGCCGCTGATCGGGGCCCCAGGTCCGGTGCAGATCCGCGTAATACGCCGAGCCGATCAACGCGCCCTGCCAGATGACCAGCCCCAGGACGCCGTCGCCGAGGGCCTCGCCGACGGTGATCAGCAGCGAGATCGACTGCGGGTACCTGCGCGGCACCGGGTCTTCCTGCAGCCGGGCGTAGAAATACCCAAAGCCGATGGCCACCAGCACAATTCGAGTGGGCGTGCCCACCCACTCGTTCTCCAGGGCCGCGGTGTACCAGGACGTCAGGTAGAGCAGCCACGGCGTGGCCAGCATCGCCACCGACGTGGTCGCGGGGTGCGCGACCACCCGGGCCAGGCGCGTCGCCAGCAGCCGATCGAGCCGGTCGCGGCCACCGGGCCCCAGCGCGGCCCGCAAGACCGTGACCGGCTTGCCCTGGGCGATCAACAGCGGCACGACGTAAAGCAGCAGCACCACCTGCAGCGCGCGCACCCAGAACAGCGCGTACGCGTAGGCGCCGATCGCGCTCGTCGTCGCCAGCAACCACACGACCGCACCGGCCGCGAAACACCCGGCTTGAGCGCGGCCGACCGACGGCTCGGCGCTCCGGGCCCGTCGATAGCACCAGAGGTATCCGGCGGCGAGCAGGGCGATCACCGCGACGCAGACCAGGTCCGGCCGCCACGTCTGGACCGCGGCGCCCCACGTCAACGGCCCGAGATCGGCACGCACAGTGACCAGAGTATTGCCGGGCACAACCCCGGCAGCGCTCAGTTGCCCGCCGCACCGTCGGGCTTGGGCCCGCGGTCGTCGCCGGTGATGTACTTCGGGCAGTAGTGCGCCGCGGAGAGGTAGGTGAACTTGGCCGCGCTGGCCCCCTGGAACCCCGGATTCTGGTTGCGCAGGTCGGTCACGATCTTCGCGTCCGACTGCCCGTCGTCGAGCAACTCGCACACCGACTTGCCGATCGTGATCGCGTTGCCGCCGTCCTGGTAGGTGATGCCGGCGTCGCGCAGGTCCTTGAGGAAGTCCTGATCGTTGTCGACGTCGGCGTTCGCGGGCGCGGCCAGGCCGATCACGGCGGCGGCGCTCGCCAGAACCAGTAGGAATCGCATAACGCAGCGATTCTCGCAGACCCGCCGGCGAATGGCATCTCGTCGGGCAAACGGCGGGTGAACACTCTGACCGGCCGGCGCCGGCTATGCCGCCGGAGCCCGGGAGAATCGCAGCGCCGGGCGGCGCAGCGTCAACGACTCGGGCAGCGCCCCGACCTGCCGGCGCTCCGCCGGTTCCCAGATGTCGCCGTCGAGCACACCGGGCAGGCCCGCCTCGCTGGCGACGAAAACCGGTGCCCGGCCCTGCGCGAACTGCCGGTGATAGTCCTTGAGCGCCGCGAACGCCCACTTGCCCAGCAGGCAGATGGTGAGCAGGTTCGCGATGGCCATCACCGCCATCGTCAGGTCGGCGAGCGCCCACACCAGCGTCAGCTTGGCCAATGCGCCGAAGACGATGGACAGCAGCGTGACCACCTTCAGCACGTTGGCCGCCAGGCGCCGGCCGCCCAGGTAGAACAGATTGGCCTCCGCGATCACGTAGTTGCTCAGCACCGACGCGAACGCGAAGACGAACACCACGGCGGTCATCAGCACCGTGGTCCACGACCCGAGATCGGCGGCGATCGCGGACTCCGTCAGGCTGGCTCCGGCGACCGCCCCCAACCGGGCCGGGTTGTAGGTGTCCGGACCCGACAGCAGCACGATGAACGCCGTCGCCGTGCAGATCACCATGGTGTCGACGAACACTGCGAGCGACTGAATCATGCCCTGCTCCACCGGATGTCTGACGGTCGCGGCCCCGGCGATGTTGGGTGAGCTGCCCATCCCGGCCTCACAGGCGAACAGCCCCCGTTTGACGCCGGTGAACATCGCGGCGAGCACACCACCGGCGAAACCGCCTGCCAGTTGCCGGATTCCGAAGGCCCCGCCGATGATCTCCCTGATCACCGTCGGCAGCTCGGTGATGTTGACGGCCACGATCCCCAGCGCGAGCAGCGTGTAGGCCAGCGCGACCACCGGGAGCACCGACCCGGCGAATTGGGCGACCCGGCGCACGCCGCCGAAGAGCACGGGCGCCGCCAGGACCGCCAAAACGACTGTGGTCCAACCGACTCCGATACCATGCGACGACTGCAACACCCCGCTGATCGCGTTGGTCTCCACCATGTTGAACGCGGTCGAGAACGTGATCACCAGCAGCATGGCGAAGGCGACGCCGCCCGCCCGTGACCGCAGCCCGCGTTCGATGTAGAACGCGGGACCGCCGCGGAAGGCGCCGTCGTCCGAGCGGACCTTGAAGATCTGCGCCAGGGTGGCCTCGATCACCGCGGTGGCCATGCCGACCGCCGCGACGACCCACATCCAGAAGACGGCACCGGGCCCGCCGACCGTCAGCGCGATCGCGACACCGGCGATGTTCCCCGTGCCCACGCGCGACGCGAGACCCACGCAGAACGCCTGGAACGACGAGATCCCACCGTCGTAGTGGTGCGCCCGGCGGAGCTGGCGGACCATGCGCCCGAAGTAACGAATCTGAATGAAGCGGGTGCGCACCGTGAAATAGGCGCCGCCACCGATCAGCAAATAGATCAGGACGTGCGTATTGAGGATGTTGCTCAGGGGTTCGACTAACTGCTGCTGAAGGAAGTCCAAACCCTGCTTCCTTTCGACTGCGGGCGCTGTCCGTAGCCGAAATGGTATGGAGGAATTGTTGATTACACGTTTCGTTCACTCGCCGTTAGGGGGCGGGTATGTAAAAAGCGGATCACATTGTCAGCGCGACGCCGCCGCTAGGAGGCGACTTGGGGCGCCGAAAGCGCCTGGGGGCAATACGAGTTGGCCGCGATTGCCGCGAACCGGGTAGCGTCGTCCCCCTGCAGCCCACGATTGAGCATCTGGATCATCCGGACGACATCCCCCAACTGCGCGCCCTCGCTCACCAACTTGCACACCGACCTGCCGGACGTGATCGCCTGATCCGGATCCGAATAGGTCAGGCCGGCCGCCTGAACCGTGGCGAGGAAGGCGTCGTCGCTGCCGTCGGCGCGGGCCGGACCGGCCAGGCCGATCGCGGCGCCGAGGGCGAGCAGTACCAGGAATAGCCTCACGGCTCAAAGATCGTTCCAGAGCTGCCGCCGGCCCGCATCTCGTGGAGCGAATCGCGCGATCAGGAGCTGGCGGTGGTGGTCGCCGGGGTCGACGACGAGATCGCGTCCGGGCAATAGGCGCTGGCCGCGATCGCGGTGAACTTCTCCGCCTTCTCCTCGGTCAGCGCGGCGGCCTTCGACGTCATCGCCTTCGCGATGTCCGCCATCGCCGTGCCACTGCTGGCCGCCGAGCACACGTAGTGGGCGGCCTGGATGACTTGGCCCGGATCGTTATAGGTGAAGCCGGCCGAATTCAGCGAAGCGAGGAATGCGTCGTCGGTGTCGTCGGCGTGCGCGGGCACGGCCAAGCCGATAGCGGCCGCAACGCTGGCAATTGTCAGAACAAGCTTCATAAATTCGAAATATTCCAGACCCGGGGGCCTGAGCGCAGCCGGCGAAACAATTCTTAACGATCGTCAACCCAAGGTTGACATCCGGCAGGCGTCAACCTATCGTTGACGCCATGTCCGACCCGACCCGCATCGCCTATCCCGTCCGCCTCGACGAGCTGATCAACGCCATCAAATCGGTGCACACCGACGCGCTTGATCAGCTGGTCGACGCCGTGCTCGCCGCCGAGCACTTGGGCGAGGTCGCCGATCACCTGATCGGACACTTCGTGGATCAGGCCCGTCGCTCCGGGGCGTCGTGGACCGACATCGGCAAGAGCATGGGCGTCACCAAACAGGCGGCCCAGAAGCGGTTCGTCCCGCGCGCCGAGCCCACCACCCTGGACCCCGAGCAGGGTTTCAGCCGCTTCACCCCGCGGGCGCGGGGGGCGGTGGTGGCCGCCCAGAACGCCGCGCACGACGCGGGCAACGACGAGATCACCCCCGACCACCTGCTGCTCGGCGTCCTCAGCGATCCGGCCGCCCTGGCCACGGTGCTGCTGCACCTGCAGAAGGTCGATACCGAGGCGCTGCGCGCGGCTGTGCAGCTGCCCGCGCCGGGCCCCGCGACCCCCGACCTCATCCCGTTCAGCGGACCGTCGCGCAAGGCCCTCGAGCTGACCTTCCGGGAAGCACTTCGCTTGGGCCACAACTACATTGGGACCGAGCATCTGCTGCTGGCGCTGCTCGAGTTGGAGGACGCCTCGCCCGACGAAGGTCCACTGCGCCGCTGCGGCGTGGACAAGGGCCGCGTCGAGGCCGATCTGCTCAAGGCGCTGGAGTCGCTGGCGGCAGGCGCAAGCGTCCGCGCGCAGGGCTGACCGGGTCCGGTCCGGTCGACCCCTCCCGGCCGCCTGACCGGGTGTGCGATCATTCGAAGGTCCCCTTCCCAGGGTGCCTAGGAGGCAAGACATGGCGAAGATGCACCGGTGGTCGATCGTCGTGTCCGCGTTCCTCGTCGCCGCGGCGAGCGTCACCGCCGTCGCCGTTCTTCCCGCTCCCCGCGCCTGGGCCGGTGACGCCCCGATCGGCCACATCGGTGACACGCTGCGGGTGGACACCGGCACCTACGTCGCGGACGTCACGGTCGCCGGGGTGTCACCGTGCGATCCGCCGCCGGGCTTCGGCTACACCCGCGAAGGCACCTACAAGGGCTTCCCGGGCAGCACCGTCGAACGTGCCGACGTAGTCGTCCATGCCGTCCGGGTCCCCAACCCGTTCATCATGGCGACGAACTTCAGCTTCGACGGGGTGACGCCGTTCGCCGACGCCTACAAGCCGCGGGCCACCGACGCCCCCGACGCGCTGGACAACGTGCTGACCAACGCGCCCAACGGTGCGGTGGTGCGCGGCGAAGTGTATTGGGACGCCTACCGCGATCCCGTCTCCACCGTGGTGCTGCTGGACAAGAAGACGGGCTACCACCTCGCGCAGTGGAACCTCTGACAAGCACCGTCCGCGTCGTCACCAAGGACTCCGTCGACGTTCGGCGGCTTGCCGATATCGCCGCGCGCACCTTTGCGTTGGCCTGCCCGGCATCCGTGACACCGGAGAACATCGCGGCCTTCGTCGACGCCAACCTCTCGGCCGGGCGCTTCGCCGAGTACCTGGCCGACCCGCGTCGCGCGATCATGATCGCGGAACACGACGATCGAATCACCGGCTACGCCATGCTGATTCGCGACGCCGGCGACGATGACGCCGCCGAGCTGTCCAAGATCTACGTCGCGGGCGAGTACCACGGCACCGGGGTGGCGGCCGCGCTGATGGACCTCGCGCTGGCCACGGCCGGGGAATGGGGGGCGCGCCGGGTCTGGCTGGGCGTCAACCAGGCCAACCAACGGGCGCAACGCTTCTACGCCAAGAGCGGCTTCACGGTCAGCGGCACCCGGACCTTCCGGGTGGGCGCCAGTCTCGAGAACGACTTCATCATGACCCGCCCGGTTCGTTGACCGTCAGCGCCAACAGCCGAGACATGGCCCGCAGGTACTTCTTTCGATAGCCCCCGGCGAGCATCTCCGCACTGAAGATGGAATCCAACCTGTCGCCCGAGGCGGCCACCGGGATGCCGGCGTCATACAACCGGTCGGTCAGCGCCACCAGCCGCAACGCCACGTTCTGGTCGTCGATCCCGTGCACCCCGGTCAAGAACACGGCGGTCACGCCCTCGATGAGGGTCAGGTACCGCGACGGGTGCATGGTGGCCAGGTGCGCGCACAACGCATCGAAATCGTCGAGCGTCGCCCCGTCGACCAGCGTGGCGCGCGCGGCGACCTCTTCGTCCGACAATGGCTGCGGCGCCGGCGGCAGTCCCCGATGCCGGTAGTCGGGCCCGTCGATCCGCACCGTCGTGAAAATGCTTGCCAGCGTGTTGATCTCACGCAGAAAGTCCTGGGCGGCGAACCGGCCCTCGCCGAGCTGCTCGGGCAGCGTGTTGGAGGTCGCGGCCACCGACACCCCACGCTCGACCAGCGACGAGAGCAGCCGCGAGATCAGCGTGGTATTGCCGGGGTCGTCCAGCTCGAACTCGTCGATGCACACCGCCGTGTAGCCGGCCAGCAGGTCCACGCATTCGGCGAAACCGAAGACGCCGGCCAGCTGCGTCAGCTCCCCAAATGTCGCGAACGCCTTGGGAGTTGACGACTCCGGCCCGTCGCCGGGCAACTCGTAGTAGGCCGACGCCAGCAGATGTGTCTTGCCCACGCCGAACCCGCCGTCCAGATACAACCCGACACCGGGCAGCACTGCCCGTCGGCCCAACAACTTTCGCCGGCCCGCGCGGCGTTGCACGGCCTGACGGCAGAAGTCCCGGCATGCCACGACGGCGGCCGCTTGCGTCGGTTGGGCGGGATCGGGCTCATAGGTCGCGAAGCTCACGTCGGCGAACGTTGGGGGCGGCCTCAATTGGGCGATCAATCGCTCCGGCGACACCGTCGGATGCCGGTCCACCAGGCGCGCCACCGACCGCGAGGGGGACCCGTGCATGCCAGAACTGTAGCGGCGTGTTGCAATCAACCTCATGGGCCTTCCCGAGACGCCGCTGTCGCTGCTCGGATCGGTACGCGAACTCAGCGACGGTGAACTCCCCCGGTTTTACGACTATCCCGAATGCGACGGGACGTGGGTGCGGGCCAATTTCATCGCCAGCGTGGACGGCGGCGCGACCTCCGGCGGCAGCAGCGGGACAATGGGCGGCCCCGGCGATCGGTTCGTGTTCAACCTGCTGCGCGAGCTCGCCGACGTCATCGTCGTCGGCGCGGGCACCGTGCGGGTCGAGGGCTACTCCGGCGCGCAGCTGAGCGCCGCCCAACGGCAGCGGCGGCAGGCCCGCGGGCAAAGCGAGGTCCCGCCGCTGGCGATCGTCACCAAATCGGGTCACCTGGACCGCGACATGGCGGTGTTCACCCGGACCGAGGTGCCGCCGCTGGTGCTCACCTGCGCGGCGGCCGCGGCCCCGGCACGCCAGATGCTCACCGACCTGTGCGAGGTGATCGACTGCTCCGGCGATGACCCCGCCGAGGTCGACGAGGCCGCCATGCTGGCGATCCTCGGCGATCGCGGACTGCGCCGGATCCTGACCGAGGGCGGGCCGATGCTGCTCGATTCGCTGATCCAGCGCGACATGCTCGACGAGCTCTGCCTGACCATCGCGCCCTACCTGGTCGGCGGCCTGGCCCGGCGCATCGCGACGGGCCCCAGCCAGCTGCTGACCCGGATGCGCTGTGCCCACGTTCTGACCGATGACGCCGGTTACCTGTACACCCGCTACGTCAAGGCCTAGTTTTGCGGCGACCCGCTGCGCCCGGCTTCGCGGGGGTACCCCCAGCGCCCGGCTTCGCCGCGCTTGCGATCGCCGCTAGCTACTGTGGTCGGCATGAGTCGGCAGATCACGCTCGCCACGGTCTTGGTTGCGGTGACCACCGTGGTCGCTGGCTGCGTCCCCGGCCTGGCCGCCGACCCGCGCTTCGCCACCAATTCCGGTGCCCGGCCGCAAGGGGCGACCACCGCCAAGCCGCCCGCCAGCGGGCCGCCGCCGATCGCCGCCCCCAAGAACGACCTGCCATGGCACGACTGCACGGCGAAGGTGTTCGGCGACGCCGCGGTTCCGCCCGCCGCCGGTGTCCAGCTGGACTGCGCGAACTACGACGCCGACCTGGACCCGAACGGCGGCGGCACCGGCAACGTCAGCGTGGGCGTGGTCCGGGCCCGTTCGAACCAGACGCCGCGCGACGCGGGCCCGCTGGTGTTCACCACCGGCTCGGACCTGCCGTCCTCGGCGCAGCTGCCGGTCTGGCTGTCGCGGGGCGGCGCCGACGTGCTGCAGGCGCATCCGATCGTCGCCGTCGACCGTCGCGGCATGGGGATGTCGAACCCGATCGACTGCCGCGACCCCTCCGACCGCCAGATCATGCGCGACCAGGCGCAGTTCCAAACCGGCGACGACCCCGTCGCCAACCTGTCCGACGTCGCGAACACCGCCACCACCAACTGCACCGACGCCATCGCGCCCGGCGCGTCCGCCTACGACAACGCCCACGCCGCCTCGGACATCGAGCGACTGCGGACGTTGTGGGACGTGCCGGCGGTCGCGCTGGTCGGGGTCGGCAACGGCGCCCAGGTGGCGCTGGCCTACGCCGCGGCGCGCCCCGACAAGGTCGCCCGGCTGATCCTTGACTCGCCGGTCGCGTTGGGGGTCAGCGCCGAAGCCGGCGCCGAGCAACAGGTCAAGGGCCAGCAGGCCGCGCTCGACGCGTTCGCCGCCCAATGCCTGGCGGTGAATTGCGCGCTGGGACCCGACCCCAAGGGCGCCGTCAGCGGGTTGCTGGCCGACGCCCGCGCCGGCAAGGGACCCGGCGGTGTGTCGGTGGCGCAGCTGGCCGACGCCATCACCGTCGCGCTGGGCTTCCCGTCCGGCGGGCGCGTCAACGCCACCACCACCCTGGCCACTGCCCTGGCGGCCGCGCGCTCCGGGGACACCAACCAGCTGACCAACCTGATCAACCACGCCGACGCCACCCAGGACACCGACGGCCAGTTCGTCAACACCTGCAGCGACGCCGTCAACCGCCCGACCCCGGACCGGGTGCGCGAACTGGTGGTGGCGTGGGGCAAGCTGTACCCCCAGTTCGGCACCGTCGCAGCCCTCAACCTGGTCAAGTGTGTGCACTGGCCCACCGTCTCGCCGCCGGCGCCGCCGAAATCGCTGAAGGTCGACGTCCTGTTGCTGGGCGTGCAGAACGACCCGATCGTCGGCACCGAAGGGGTCGCCGCGACGGCGGCCACCGTCATCAACGCCAACGCGGCCAGCAAGCGGGTGATGTGGCAGGGCATCGGCCACGGCGCCAGCATCTACTCGAATTGCGCGGTCCCCCCGCTCGTCGGCTACGTCAACAGCGGCAAACTGCCCGGCACCGACACCTACTGTCCCGCCTGACTTTCCGCGCCGCTCCCGGTGTACGGTGCGCTGGTGACCGCAGCTGAATCGACCCGAGCCGGCTTGCGCGACTGGATCCTGGCCGCCTTCGGTCCCCGCAGCGGCCCGCCGAGCACGGCAACGATCGTGCGGTCGGCGCTGTGGCCGATCGCCATCTTCTCGGTACTGCACCGCAGCATCATCCTCCCGCTCAACGGCAACATCACCGACGACTTCAAGCCGGTGTACCGGGCGGTGCTCAACTTCCGGCACGGCTGGGACATTTACAACGAACACTTCGACTACGTCGACCCGCACTACCTGTATCCGCCGGGCGGCACGCTGCTGATGGCACCGTTCGGGTACCTGTCCTTCACGCCGTCGCGGTACCTGTTCATCCTGATCAACGCGATCGCCATCCTGATCGCCTGGTACCTGCTGCTGCGGCTGTTCAAGTTCACGCTGTCGTCGGTGGCGGCGCCCGCCCTGTTGCTGGCCATGTTCTGCACCGAGAGCGTGACCAGCACGCTGGTCTTCACCAACATCAACGGCTGCGTCCTGTTGGCGGAGGTGCTGTATCTGCGGTGGTTGCTGGACGGCCGGGCCAGCCGCCAGTGGTGGGCCGGGCTGGCGATCGGCCTGACACTGACCCTCAAACCCGTCCTGGGGCCGTTGCTGCTGCTGCCGCTGCTCAACCGCCAGTGGCGCGCCCTGGTTCCGGCCGTGGCGGTGCCCGTCGCCGTCAACCTGGCCGCGTGGCCCCTGGTCAGCGATCCGATGGACTTCGTCACCAAGACGGTGCCCTACATCCTGGGCACCCGGGACTACTTCAACAGCTCGATCGAGGGCAACGGCGTCTACTTCGGCCTGCCCACCTGGCTGATCGTGTTCCTGCGGGTGCTGTTCACGCTGCTGGCGATCGGAGCCATGTGGCTGCTGTACCGCTACTACCGCACCCGCGACCCGCTGTTCTGGTTCACCGGTTCCTCGGGTGTGCTGCTGTTGTGGTCGTGGCTGGTGCTGTCGCTGGCCCAGGGCTACTACTCGATGATGCTGTTCCCGTTCCTGATGACCGTCGTGCTGCCCAACTCGCTGATCCGCAACTGGCCGGCGTGGCTGGGCATCTACGGGTTCATGACGCTGGACGACTGGCTGATTTACCGGTGGATGAGGTATGGCCGCGCGCTGCACTACCTGAAGATCACCTACGGCTGGTCGCTGCTGTTGATCGTCGCGTTCACCGTGCTGCTGTTCCGTTACCTCGACGCCAAGGCCGAGAACCGGCTGGACGACGGCATCGATCCGGCGTGGCTGACGGCGCGTCGCGATTTTCGCTAGCGTGGATGCATGACAAGCCCGAAGCTGCAGCTGACCGAGGCCGAGTGGCGGCAGAAGCTCACGCCCGAGGAGTTTCACGTGCTGCGTCAGGCCGGCACCGAACGGCCCTTCACCGGTGAATACACCGACACCAAAACCGAAGGCGTCTACCAGTGCCGGGCCTGCGGTGCCGAATTGTTCCGCAGCACAGAGAAATTCGAATCGCATTGCGGCTGGCCGTCGTTCTTCGACCCGGCGAGCTCCGATGCGGTGATCCTGCGGCCCGACCACTCGCTGGGCACGACGCGCACCGAGGTGCTGTGCGCGAACTGCCACAGCCACCTGGGCCACGTCTTCGCCGGTGAGGGTTACCCCACCCCGACGGATCAGCGCTACTGCATCAACTCGATCTCGCTGCGGCTGGTGCCGTCGGGGTCGTAATCCCCGTTCGATCTCGCGACACTTAAACCACGCACACGACACGCCGGAAGGCGACGCCGTGGTTTAAGTTTCGCGGAAGAACGCCAAGGCCAGAGGTGCTGCGGGATCAGTCCACGCGGGTGGCGTGCACCTCCCAGAACGGGGCATGCACCCGGCCGCCCTGAAGCCACGGCTCCATCGCGCGGAATCGCTTCAGAAAGTCCTGCGCCTGATCGGCCATGTCGGGATTGCGCTCGGCCATCATCTCGATCTGCTCGACGCTCATGTTCACCAGGTAGGTCGTCGGCCCCAGATAAGTGATCTCCCAGCCGCCGTGCGGCAGCACGTCACGAAAATCGTTCTCGGACAACGACCGCATCATCTTGAACCCGTTGACGTCGTGTTCCCCGAACTCGAACATGTACAGCCGCGCACCGGGCTTGGTGGCCCGGCGCAGCGCCTGCACGTAGGACCTCTGCAACTCGGGATCGGTGCTGAAGGTGTGGTAGAAGGCGCAGTCGACGACGGTGTCGAACCGGCCTTCCAGGCCATCCAGCTTGGTGGCGTCGGCCAGCTCGAAGTTGACCGAAACACCTGCCTTGCGGGCGTTTTCGCGGGCCCGCTCCAGCGCGGTCGCCGACCCGTCGATCCCGGTGGCCGAGTAGCCCTTGGCGGCGTAGTAGATCGCGTGGTGGCCCGGCCCGGTGCCCGGGTCGAGGACCTCACCCTTGACCGCTCCCATGGCGACCAGCCGCTGGACCACCGGCTGCGGGCCGCCGATGTCCCACGGCGTGGCGGCGGGCAATCCGTGCGACAGCCGCTCGTCGCGGTACATCTCCTCGAAGCGGGCCGGATCGGTGGGGTCGAACTGCGGCTGGGTCATGGCAGCGAGTTCACCAACTGCTCGACCGGCACGCGCGGGCCGGTGAAGAACGGCGTCTCCTCGCGGGTGTGCCGGCGCGCGTCGGTGGCGCGCAGCTCCCGCATCAAGTCGACGATGCGGTGCAATTCGGGGGCCTCGAAGGCCAGGATCCACTCGTAGTCGCCGAGCGCGAACGCCGGCACCGTGTTGGCCCGGACGTCCTTGTACTCGCGGGCGGCCATGCCGTGTTCGGCGAGCATGCGGCGGCGCTCTTCGTCGGGCAGCAGGTACCACTCGTAGGACCGCACGAACGGATAGACGCAGATGTAATTGCCGGGCTCCTCGCCGGCCAGGAAAGCCGGGATGTGGCTCTTGTTGAATTCGGCCGGCCGGTGCAACGCCACGCTGCTCCACACCGGCGCGCTGACCCGTCCCAGCGCGGTGGTGCGCCGGAAGTCGGCGTAGGTGGCCTGCAGCGCCTCGACGCGTTCGGCGTGAGTCCAGATCATGAAGTCTGCGTCGGCCCGCAGGCCCGCCACGTCGTAGAGGCCGCGCACCACGACGCCGCGCTCCTCCTGCTGCTTGAAGAATGTCGATGCTTCATCGATGACGTCGGCGCGCTGGTCACCGAGCTCACCCGGCTCGACGGAGAACACCGAGAACATCAGGTAGCGGATCGTGGAGTTGAGCGAGTCATAGTCGAGCTTGGCCATGGAACCTATCGTGCCACTTCCAGTTCGAGGGCCTCGACCGCGCGGCCGGCCGCCCCGACGCACGCCGGCACGCCGATGCCGTCGAGATAGCTACCGGCCACGGCGAGCGTCGGCGGCAGGCCCGCACGAATCTCGGCGACCAGCTCCGCGTGGCCCGGACCGTACTGCGGCATGGCCTCGATCCAGCGCTGCACGCGCGCATCCACCGGCTCGACGTCCAGACCGAAGACGGTGGCCAGGTCGTCCACGGCCCATCCCAGCAGCTCGTCATCCGACGCCGTTTCGGCCAGGCCGTCACCGCACCGGCCGAACGACAACCGCAGCAGCTGCGTGTCGCCGCGGGCGCCCCACTTGCGCGACGACAGGGTAATCGCCTTGTCCCGCAAGCTTTCCCCGGTGGCCACCAGCACTCCGGAACACTGCGGGAACGCGGTGTCGCCCGGCACCGCCAGAGCCACCACCACCGACGACGCGCTGGTGATCCGCCCGGCGGCAGCGGCGCTACCGGGGGCGACGTCAGCGACCAGGCGCGCCAGCCGCGGGGCGGGGATGGCCAGGATAACGGCGTCGGCGTGCCAGCGGGTGCCGGTGTCGTCCAGCAGCGACCACCTCGCCCCGGCGGGCTCGAGCCGTTGCACGGCGGCCCGGACCCGGCGCGGCCGGGCGCGCTCGACGAGCGCGTCGAGCAGCACCTGGTAGCCCCCGTCCAACGCCCCGAACAGCGGCCCGCCGGTCGCCGGGGGCAGCGCCTGTCGGACCGCCTCGGTCAGGCTGGTGGCGCCGCGGTCCAAGGCCGCCGCGATGCCCGGGGCCGCCGCGCGCAGACCGATGGTGGCCGCCGAACCCGCGTACACCCCGCTCAGCAGCGGGTCCACCGACCGGGCCACGACCTGCTCGCCGAACCGCTCGCCCACCAGGTCGGCGGTCGCGGGATCGCTGCCGGGCCGCCAGTCCAGTGGGCGGCCGGGCTCGGCTTCGATGCGCGCGACCGTCGCCTCGTCGACCAGCCCGGCCATCGACGCGGCCGTCGACGGAATGCCGACCACTGTGGCGGTGGGCAGCGGATGCAACGTTCGCCCGCTGTAGATCAGCGGCCGGGCGCCGGTGGACTCCAGCCGGCGCCCCGACAGGCCCAGCTCGGCCAGCAGCGCCGGCATCTCCGGCCGGCGCAGGATGAACGCCTCGGCGCCCAGGTCCATGGTCTGCCCGCCGACATGCTCGGTGCGCAGGATCCCACCCAGCCGGTCGCCGGGTTCGAACAGCGTGATGGCCGCGTCGTCGCCCACCGCCGCCCGCAGCCGGTACGCCGCCGTCAGCCCCGAAATCCCGCCCCCGACAACGCAATACGAGGGGGGCGTCATAACGAGTGGACCAGTGACACCAGGTCGGTCAGCACGCCCGGGTCCGTGTCGGGCAACACACCGTGGCCAAGGTTGAAGACGTGACCGGTCGCGCCCGCGTCGACGGCGCGGCGCCCGTCCTCGACCACAGCCCGGGCGGCACGGTCCACGGCGGGCCATCCAGCCATCAGCACCACCGGATCGAGGTTGCCCTGCAGCGCCGTGCCCGGCGCGACCCGGGCGGCCGCGTCGGTGAGCGACGTCCGCCAGTCCACCCCCACCACCGTCGCTGTGGCTGGTTTCAGGACCGTCGACATGGCGCCCAGCAGCTCGGCGGTGCCCACCCCGAAGTGCGTCATCGGCACGCCGTGCTCGGCCAGCGCGCCGAAGACCCGAGCGCTGTGCGGTTGCACGTAGGTGCGGTAGTCGGCGAGCGACAGGGCGCCCGCCCACGAGTCGAACACCTGAACGGCGTCCACCCCGGCCTCCAGCTGCGCCCGCAGAAAGCCCACGGTGATGTCGGTGAGCTTTGCCATCAGCGCGTGCCAGGTGTCGGGTTCGGCCAGCATCATCGCCTTGGTGCGCGCGTGGTGGCGGCTGGGGCCGCCCTCGATCAGATACGACGCCAGGGTGAACGGCGCGCCCGCGAACCCGATCAGCGGGACGTCGCCGAGCGCGGCCACCAGCAGCGTGACCGCGTCGGACACCGGCTGAATCCGTTGCCGGTCAAGGGGTTTCATCGCATCGACGTCGGCGGCGGTGCGCACCGGCGACGCGATGACCGGCCCTACCCCCGCGACGATGTCCAGGTCGACGCCCGCGCCGAGTAGCGGCACCACGATGTCGGAGAACAGGATCGCCGCGTCGACGTCGTGGCGGCGCACCGGCTGCAGGGTGATCTCGCAGACCAGCTCGGCGTCGAAGCAGGCCGCCAGCATGTCGGTCTGGGCCCGCAGCGCCCGGTATTCCGGCAGCGAGCGACCCGCCTGGCGCATGAACCACACCGGGATCCGGTTGGGTTTCGCGCCGGTGACGGCGGCCAGATACGGCGACTCGGGGAGGTCGCGGCGAGTACTCATTGTCCTCAATGCTGCCACGACGGCGGCCTCCGTCCCGCGCTGCGTACTATCACGACCGTGCCAGTCAGCCAACCGCCCGTGAATTACGACGAGTTCCCCAGCCTGCGGTGCGACGTGGGCGATGACGGCATCCTGACCCTGGTTCTCGACGCTCCCGGCCTCAACTCGGTCGGGCCGCAGATGCACCGCGACCTCGCCGACATCTGGCCGGCGATCGCCCGCGACCCCGACGTGCGCGTCGTGCTGGTCCGCGGCGAGGGCAAGGCCTTCTCCTCCGGCGGCAGCTTCGACCTGATCGACGAGACGATCGGCGACTACGACGGCCGGATGCGCATCATGCGGGAGGCCCGCGACCTGGTGCTCAACATGGTCAATTTCGACAAACCCGTCGTCTCGGCGATCCGGGGACCGGCCGTCGGCGCGGGCCTGGTGGTGGCCCTGCTCGCCGACGTCTCGGTGGCCGGTCGCACGGCGAAGCTCATCGACGGGCACACCAAGCTGGGCGTGGCCGCCGGGGACCACGCCGCGATCTGCTGGCCCCTGTTGGTCGGCATGGCGAAGGCCAAGTACTACCTGCTCACCTGCGAGACGCTGCTGGGCGAGGAGGCCGAACGCATCGGCCTGGTCTCGACCTGCGTCGACGACGACGAGGTGTTGGCCACGGCGGCGCGCATCGCGGAGGATCTGGCGCGCGGGGCGCAGAACGCCATCCGCTGGACCAAGCACAGCCTCAACCACTGGTACCGCATGTTCGCGCCCACCTTCGAGACCTCGCTCGGGCTGGAGTTCCTCAGCTTCAGCGGCCCCGACGTGCAGGAAGGCCTCGCCGCGCATCGCGAGAAGCGGCCCGCCCGATTTGCCGGCGGAACAGGGTCCTGAGCTGGGTCGATAGGTTGCCATGGGGTCTCATAACGGGTTGGTAGCGGTCGGCGCGCCTGATTCCGCGTGTCCCCCGATGGGTCTACCGTCGGACCCTGTGACCCGTGCCGCGCCGATGCAGAACCGTCACGATGCGGTGGGGGCACCACCCGCTTGCGGGGGAGAGTGGCGCTCATGACCTACGCCGCGCCGCCGCGAAGTGGCCGGGATGAACAGGAGCGGCGCCAAGTGACCTCAGCTGAACCGGAGCCATTCCGCGAGGCGGTCGCGGCCATGAACGGCGTCACCGTGCGCCCGGAGATCGAACTGGGCCCCATCCGCCCGCCGCAACGCCTCGCGCCCTACAGCTACGCGCTGGGGGCCGAGGTCAAACATCCCGACCGGGAAATCATCCCCGAGCGATCCGACGGCGACGCCTTCGGCCGCCTGATCCTGCTGTATGACCCGGAAGGCGCCGACGCGTGGGACGGCACCATCCGCCTGGTCGCCTACATCCAGGCCGACCTGGACCCCAGCGAGGCCGTCGACCCCCTGCTGCCCGAGGTGGCGTGGAGCTGGCTCGTCGACGCGCTGGAATCCCGGATGGAGCAGGTCACCGCGCTGGGCGGCACGGTCACGGCCACCACCTCGGTGCGCTACGGCGACATCTCCGGACCGCCGCGCGCCCACCAGTTGGAGCTGCGGGCGTCGTGGACGGCGACCACGCCGCAGGTCGGTGTCCACGTCGAGGCGTTCTGCGAGGTACTCGAACACGCGGCGGGGCTTCCGCCGACGGGCGTCACCGACCTGAGCTCGAGGTCACGCGCCTGACATGTGCGAACCGGCCGCCGACGGGCCCGTCAGCACCGAACCCGACAGCAGCGAACCCCAGCCCACCCCGCTGCTGCGCCCGGCCGAAGGGATCCCGGACCTCTCCGTGACCGTCCGCCAGATCGAGGCGGCCGCCGAACTCCTGAATCGTGGGCGTGGGCCGTTTGCGGTGGACGCCGAGCGGGCGTCGGGTTTCCGGTACTCCAACCGGGCCTACCTGATCCAGATCAGGCGGGCCGGCGCCGGCACCGTGCTCATCGACCCGGTCAGCCACGGCGCCGACCCGCTCGAGGCGCTGCGGCCCGTCGCCGAGGTGCTCAGCGAAGACGAATGGATCCTGCATTCGGCCGACCAGGACCTGCCCTGCCTGGCGGAAGTCGGCCTGCAGCCAGCCGCGCTCTACGACACCGAGCTCGCCGGCCGGCTGGCCGGGTTCGAGCGGGTGAACCTGGCGACCATGGTGGAGCGACTGCTGGGGTCCGGGCTGGCCAAGGGCCACGGCGCGGCGGATTGGTCCAAACGGCCGCTGCCCGAGGAATGGCTCAACTACGCGGCGCTGGATGTGGAACTGCTCATCGAGCTGCGCGCCGCCATCGCCGACGTCCTGGCCCAGCAGGGCAAAACTCATTGGGCGGCAGAGGAATTCGACTATCTGCGCGACGCGGGCACCAGGGAGCCCAGCGCTGCGGCACGGCCGGACCGGTGGCGGCGCACGTCGGGGATCCATCGGGTGCGCGACCGGCGCGGCCTGGCCGCGGTCCGCGAGCTGTGGTTGACGCGCGACCGCATCGCCCAGCGCCGCGACATCGCGCCGCGACGCATCCTGCCGGACTCGGCCATCATCGAGGCCGCCCTCGCCGACCCCAAGACGGTCGAGGAGCTCACCGCGTTGCCGGTCTTCGGCGGGCGCAATCAACGTCGCAGCGCCGCCACGTGGTTGGGGGCGCTGGAAGCGGCCAGGCAAACCAAGAATCCGCCCCTGGACGCCGAACCGCTGAACGGACCGCCGCCGCCGGCGCGGTGGAGCCGGCGCAAACCGGAGGCCGCCGCGCGGCTGGAGGCGGCGCGCGCGGCACTGTCCCAGGTGTCGGAGCGCGTCAACGTCCCCACCGAGAACCTGGTCTCCCCCGACCTGGTGCGACGGCTGTGCTGGGACTGGGAACCCGCGCCCGACCCCCTCGAGGCAGTCGAGGGGTTCCTGCGCGCCGGTCAGGCGCGGCAGTGGCAGCGGGAATTGGTGAATCCCCCGCTGGCCCGAGCGTTGCAGCCGCCCGACGAGAGCGGCACCGAGATCGACGGCAGCGCGGAAAAGGTCGAGTAGACCGCGCGCTAACGTCGATTTCGGCGTCGGCGAGCGGGCTAGTCCAGGTGCTCGCGGATCTCAGCTTCGGTGACGGCGCTGCCCAGCGCGGCGACCCAGCCGGTGATGCGGCGGGCCACGTCCTGATCCGTCAGCCCCAGCTCGGCCAGCAGCTCGCCCCGCGAGGCGTGCTCATAGAACCGCTGCGGCAGGCCCACATCCCGGCATGGCACGTCGATCTCCGCGGCGCGCAGGGCCGCGGACACCGCCGACCCGATGCCGCCGTTGACGCCGTTGTCCTCGCACGTGACCACCAGTTTGTGCTGTGCGGCGAGCTCGAGGACCACCTCGGACACCGGTAGCACCCAGCGCGGGTCGATCACCGTCACGCCGATCCCCTGGTTGTGCAGCCGCTTGGCGACCTCCAACGCCATCGGGACGAACGCGCCGACGCCCACCAGCAGCACGTCGTGGTTGAGCCCGTCGGCCGGCACCGCGAGCACGTCGACGCCCGAAAGGCCGGCACCTCGCCGCTCGATGGCCGGAACATCTTCGCCCACATCACCTTTGGGGAACCGGAGGGCGGTCGGGCCGTCGTTGACATCCAGCGCCTCACCGAGTTCCTCGCGCAGCCGGGTGGCGTCGCGGGGCGCGGCCACCCGCATGCCGGGCACGATGCCCAGCATCGACATGTCCCACATGCCGTTGTGGCTGGCGCCGTCCGAACCGGTGATGCCGGCCCGGTCGAGCACCATGGTGACCGGCAGCTTGTGCAGGGCCACGTCCATCATGATCTGGTCGAAGGCCCGGTTGAGGAACGTCGAATAGATCGCCACCACCGGGTGCATGCCGCCCATCGCCAGCCCCGCCGCCGACGTCAGAGCGTGTTGCTCGGCGATGCCGACGTCGAACAGGCGGTCCGGAAACTGCTGCCCGAACGCGCTCAACCCGGTCGGACCGGGCATCGCCGCGGTGATCGCCACGATGTCGCGGCGTTTCCTGGCGTAGCCGATCAGCGCATCGGAGAACGTGGCGGTCCAACCCGGCCCGGCGACCTTGGTGGCCTGCCCGGTGACGGGGTCGATGACGCCGCAGGAGTGCATCTGTTCGGCTTCGTCGTCCTCCGCCGGGGCGTAGCCCATGCCCTTGCGGGTGACGACGTGCACGATCACCGGCCGGCCGAAGCCGCGCGCGTGCCGCAGCGCCGCCTCCACCGCGCGCTCGTCGTGCCCGTCGACCGGACCCACGTACTTGAGCCCGAGATCGGTGAACAGCAGCTGCGGGGACAACGAGTCCTTGATGCCGGCCTTGACGCTGTGCATGAACCGGTAGGCGAGCTCGCCGAGCAGCGGCAGCGAACGCACCGCGTCGCGGCCCTTCTCCAGCGCCTGCTCGTAGGCCGGCTGCAGCCGCAGGGTGGCCAGGCGGTCGGCGACGCCGCCGATGGTCGGCGCGTAGCTGCGGCCGTTGTCGTTCACCACGATGATCACCGGGCGCCGCGAGGCGGCGATGTTGTTCAGCGCCTCCCAGCACATGCCGCCGGTGAGCGCGCCGTCCCCGACCACGGCGACCACGTGCCGGTTGCGGTGACCGGTCAGCTCGAACGCCTTGGCCAGGCCGTCGGCGTAGGACAGCGCCGCGCTGGCGTGGCTGGACTCCACCCAGTCGTGTTCGCTCTCCGCGCGCGACGGGTAGCCCGACAGTCCGCCCTTCTTGCGCAGGCCCTCGAAGTCCTGCGCGCGCCCGGTCAGCATCTTGTGGACGTACGCCTGATGACCGGTGTCGAAGATGATCGGGTCATGCGGCGAATCGAAGACCCGATGCAGCGCCAACGTCAGTTCGACCACGCCGAGGTTGGGCCCGAGGTGTCCACCGGTGGCAGCGACCTTGTGGATCAGGAACTCGCGAATCTCGGCGGCGAGTTCACGCAGCTGCTGCCCCGACAGGTGTTGCAGATCAGCGGGCCCGCGGATCTGTTCCAGCATCCCGATAGTCTACGCAGCGGCCGCCGGAACAGCAGGGAGCTGGAGGTAGCCGGCCTATGAGGGGCCGAAAAGCTCGACCAGGGTGTCGTGCAGCTCGGGATCCGCCAGCACGACGACCTCGTCGCCGGCCTGAAGTTCGGTGTCACCCCGCACCGACACCAGGCCGGTGGTGCGGACCACGATGCTCACCCAGATGTCGCCGACCCGGTCACTGAGCCCCTCCACCGTGCACCCCTCGGCGGCCGATCCCCGTGCGACGCTGAAGCGATGGACCCCCTCCGGTTCGTCCGCGAGCCGGACACCGATCTCCCAGGGCTGGGTCTCCACCATGCGCATGGGCAGGTGCAGCAGTTTCGCGACGCCGGGCACCGAGCTGCCTTGCACCAGAACCGAGAAGATCACGACGACGACCACGATGCCGTAGAGGCGTTCGGCGTTGGGGATGTGCGCGGCGCGCAGCAACTCGCCGAGCAGAATCGGCACCGCCCCTTTGAGGCCGGCGAACAGTATGAAGGCGCGTTCGTTTCGCTTGAGTTGCACGCCGACCAGACACGAGCTCACCGCCAGCGGGCGAATCAGCGCCGTCAGGGCCACCCCGAGGGCGAGCCCGGGGATCCACACGTCGGGGTGGGCAAGGACGCCGAGGTCGACGGTCAGACCCAGCACGACGAACGCGACGATTTCGGCCAGCCCGGCCAGGGCGGCGTGGAACCGCTTGATCTCCGGCTTGTAGGGCGCGCGCGCGTCGCCGATCACGATGCCGGCGACGAACACCGCCAGAAATCCCGATCCGTGGGCAAGCGTGCCGATGCCGTACAGCATCAGGCTCGATGCCAGCGTTCGTAGCGGGTAGAGGCCTTCGCTGGGCAGCGCCACGCGGCGCATGAAGACGAGCAGGGCGCGGCCACCGACGACCCCGACGGCCAGGCCGATCGCCATCTGCAGAACGAATTGCGCCCCGACGGTGACGAACCCGGCGGCGCTGAGGCCACCGGCGGCGATCAGGCTGGACATCAACGAGATGCCGACCGGATCGTTGGCGCCGGACTCGCCCTCGAGGATGGTGCTGCTGCGGCCCCTGATTTCGCGTTTGCCCAGGACGGAGAACACCACGGCCGGATCGGTCGGAGCCACCGCCGTCGCGACGAGCACCGCGGGAAACCAATCGATTCGGCAGACGTAGTGCAGCATCAACGCGGCGCCGGCGGCGGTGAGGGCGGTGCCCAGGACGCCGACCGACAGGATGGGGGCGACCGCCGCGCGGAAACGGGAAGGCCCGATGTGCATTCCGCCGTCGAACAGCACCAGCACCAGCGCGACGGTGATGACCTGTTCCACGATCCGCTCGGACGGTGGCTGCACCGCGGGCACCGCATGCACCACCGCTGCCGTTCCGACCAGCACCAGCAGGGGCACCGGGACCTTGAACCGCTCGGTCAGGCGGTTCGCCAGCACCGCGACCAGACCGATCGCACTGGAGAACAGGATGATGAGCGCGAACCGAAGACCGTCGTTCACGATCGCGGCACCCGGAGACGGGAAGGCCCTGTGGTGGTGGGCACTCGAGCCTTTCGGTTGGTCGACAGGGACATCGAGGACATCGCCGACCAGACTTCCCGGCACACCGCGACGGAGTCTAGCCGCTCCGGGCGCACTTCACGCGCCGTTACGTCGCCGCCCTCCGCTACCCGCGGGTCAACAGGGCGACGCATTCGGTGTGATGGGTGAGCGGGAAGGCGTCGAACACCTTGATCTTCTCGACGGCATAGCCGTGGCCGAGGTAGAGGCCGATGTCGCGCGCAAAAGACGCTGCCTCGCAACCGATGTGCACCACCCGCGGCACGGCGGCGGCGGCCAGTTGGTCGATGATCTCGCGCCCGGCGCCCGCCCGCGGCGGATCCAGCACCGCCACGTCGGCGCCCGTTCGCTGCGTGCCGAGCACCCGCCGCACCGAGTCGGTGACCACCTGCACCTGGGGCAGGTCGTCCAGCGCGACGCGGGCGGCCCGCGTGGCCGCGCGCGAGGTGTCGACGGACAGCACCCGCCCGGTCTCCCCGACCGCGACGCCGAGCGCGGCGGCGAAGACACCGGCGCCGCCGTAGAGGTCCCAGGCGGTCATGCCGGGACCGGGCTGCGCCCAGTCGGCGACCAGCCTGCTGTACACCGCGGCGGCGCCGCGGTGCGCCTGCCAGAAGGCGGTCACCGGGATGTGCCAGCTGCGCCCGCCCACCCGCTGCACCGCCTCGTAGCGGCCCTCCACCACCTTGGTCGCCGTCTTTCTGCCCTGCCGCAGGGTGCGCACCACGTGGCGCGCGCCGTCATCGTCGACGGCGACGTGCAGTTGGGCGGTCGGCGGCCACGTCGAGTCGGCGAGCCCGTCGAGCATGCCGGCCGGCAATTGCGCGCAGCGCAGGTCGGTCACCAGTTCGTCGCTGTGATACCGGTGGAAGCCGGGGCGCCCGTCCGCGCCCACATCGAGCCGGACACGGGTGCGCCAGCCCGTCGGCCCCGTGTCCGACAGCGGCTCGGCGTCACCATTCCAGTGGTGGCCACCCAGCCGCTCCAGCTGGTTGGCCACAACCTGTGCCTTGAGCGCGCGGGCCGCGTCCGGGGCCGCGAACGCGAGGTCACAACACCCGGCGCCGTCCACGCCGGCGATGGGGCACAGCGACTCGATGCGGTCGGCCGACGGCTCCAGCACCTCCAGAACCTCCGCGTGCCAATAAGATCCGCGGTCGGCGGTGACCCGGACCCGCACCCGCTCACCCGGCAGCGCGTAGCGGACGAACACCACGCGTCCCTCGTGGTGCGCCACACAGCTGCCGCCGTTGGCCGGGGCGCCGGTCACCAACGTCAGCTCGTCGCGCGGGGGCAGCACCGCGTGGGGTGCGCCCGGTATCTCGCGGGTCAATCGAAGATTCCCCGACGAGCGTCACCGGGGGCGGCGTGCGGCTGCAGCGTCTGGAGGCGCTCCGACGAGGTCAGTTGCCACGGAACGGAAGTCACCATCACGTTGGGCATGAACAACAGCCGGCCCTTGAGCCGCAGCGCGCTCTGGTTGTGCAGCGCCTGCTCCCACCAATGGCCCACCACATACTCGGGAATGAACACGGTGACCACGGTGCGCGGCGACTCCTTGCTGACCCGCTTGACGTATTCGAGTATGGGGCGGGTGATTTCGCGGTATGGCGAGGCGATGACCTTGAGCGGCACGCTGATGTCGCTCTCCTCCCACTGGTGCACCAACTCGCGGGTCTCCCCCTCGTCGACGCTGACGGTCAGCGCCTCGAGCGCGTCCGGACGGGTCGCGCGGGCGTACGCCAGCGCGCGCAGCGTCGGCAGATGCAGCTTGGATACCAGCACCAGGGCGTGATTGCGGCTGGGCAACACCACGTCGTGCTGGGCGGCGGCCTGCTCCTCCAGCTCCCGGCTGACCGTGCGGTAGTGCCGGTGGATCATCTTCATCATCCCGAAGAGCAAACCCATGGCGAACAGCGCGATCCAGGCGCCGGCGACGAACTTGGTCACCAGGACGACCAACAAAACCGCGCCGGTGGAAAGCAATCCGACCGTATTGACGACGCGGGAACGCATCATCTTGCGCCTTGCGCGCGGATCGGTCTCGGTGCGCAGCAATCGGGTCCAGTGCCGCACCATGCCGATCTGGCTCAACGTGAACGAGATGAACACGCCGACGATGTACAGCTGGATCAGGGCGGTGACCTCGGCGCGGAACGCGATGATCGCCAACAACGCCGCCCCGGACAGGAACAGGATTCCGTTGGAGAACGCCAACCGGTCCCCCCGGGTGTGCAGCTGGCGCGGCAGGTAGCTGTGCTGCGCCAGGACGGAGCCGAGCACGGGGAAACCGTTGAACGCGGTGTTGGCCGCCAGCACCAGGATGAGCGCGGTCACCGTGGCGATCAGCAGGAAGCCGGCATGGAAGCCGCCGAACACCGTTTGCGCCAGCTGGGTGACCAACGTCTTCTGGTAGTAACCGGGCGGGGCGCCGGTCAGTTGCCGGGCCGGGTCCTCGACCAGCTGAACCCGGATCTGCTGGGCCAGCACGATGATGCCCATCAGCAGGGTCACCGCGATCCCGCCCAGCATCAGCAACGTCGTCGCCGCGTTGCGCGACTTGGGCTTCTCGAATGCCGGGACCCCGTTGCTGATCGCCTCCACACCGGTCAGCGCGGCGCAACCCGAGGAGAACGAGCGCGCCACCAGGAATGCCAGCGCGAAGCCGACAACCTGACCGTGCTCGGCGTGCATCTGGAAGCCGGCCGACTCCGCCCGCAGCGGGTTGCCCAGCACGAAGATCCGGAACAGGCCCCAGCCGATCATGATGAAGACGCCGACGATGAACGCGTAGGTCGGAATGGCGAAGGCCACCCCGGACTCGCGGATTCCGCGCAGGTTCAACGCCATCACAAGCAGGATCGCGGCCACGCAGAACCAGACCTTGTGCTCGGCCACGATCGGGATCGCCGAGCCGATGTTGGCCATCGCCGACGCCGTCGAAACCGCCACGGTGAGAACGTAATCAACCATCAGGGCGCTGGCGACGACCAGGCCGGCGGTGTCGCCCAGGTTGGTGGTGACCACCTCGTAGTCGCCCCCGCCCGAGGGGTAGGCATGCACGTTCTGCCGATAGCTGGCCACCACGACCAGCATCACCGCCGCCACGGCCAGACCGATCCAGGGCGTGAGCGCGTACGCGCTGACGCCGGCCACCGACAGCATGAGGAAGACTTCCTCGGGCGCATACGCCACCGACGACAAGGCGTCTGACGCGAACACCGGCAAGGCGATCCGCTTGGGCAGCAGGGTGTGACTCAGCCGGTCGCTGCGTTGCGGCCGACCGATGAGCAACCGACGCGCTGCGGTTGAAAGTTTCGACACGAGAGCCAAGAGTAAGCCCACATGGGTTTGGCGGTAGCTTCGTAGGCGAGAATGTTTGCCGACCCGAAATCGGCTGGCCGACGTGGGTTGCCGATTGGGGCGCAGGACGCAGCCGAGAGGATCCGATAGTGCGAGTAGTGGTGATGGGCTGCGGCCGCGTCGGTTCCTCGGTGGCCGACGGGCTATCGCGGATCGGCCACGACGTCGCGGTCATCGACCGCGACAGCACCGCCTTCAACCGGCTCAGTCCCGAGTACGCCGGGGAGCGGGTGTTGGGGCAGGGGTTCGACCGGGACGTGCTGCTGCGGGCCGGCATCGAGGAGGCCGACGCGTTCGCCGCCGTGTCATCCGGGGACAACTCCAACATCATCTCGGCGCGGCTGGCCCGCGAGACCTTCGGGGTCAAGCGCGTGGTCGCCCGGATTTACGACGCCAAGCGCGCCGAGGTCTACGAACGGCTCGGCATCCCGACGATCGCCACCGTGCCCTGGACCACCGACCGCCTCCTCAACGCCCTGCTGCGGGACACCGAAACCGCCAAATGGCGGGACCCGACCGGCACGGTGGCCGTCGCGGAGGTCGTCCTGCACGAGGAGTGGATCGGGCACCGGATCACCGATCTCGAGCAGGCCACCGGCGCCCGCGTCGCGTTCCTGATCCGGTTCGGCGCCGGCGTCCTGCCGGAGCCCAAGACGGTCATCCAGGCCGGCGACCAGGTCTACGTTGCCGCGATCTCCGGCCGCGCCGCCGAGGCCGTGGCCATCGCGGCCCTGCCACCCAGTGAAGAGTCTTAAGGAGCGGCGAAAATGAAGGTAGCTGTCGCCGGGGCCGGCGCGGTCGGCCGCTCCGTCAGTCGCGAACTCATCGGCAACGGCCATGACGTCACGCTGATCGAACGCAACCCCGATCACGTCGACGTCGACGCCATCCCGGCGGCGCACTGGCGCCTCGGCGATGCCTGCGAACTGAGCCTGCTGGAATCGGTGCACCTGCACGAGTTCGACGTGGTGGTGGCCGCAACCGGCGACGACAAGGCCAACGTGGTGCTGAGCCTGCTGGCCAAGACCGAATTCGCGGTGCCCCGGGTGGTGGCGCGGGTCAATGACCCCCGCAACGAATGGTTGTTCACCGACGCCTGGGGCGTGGACGTGGCGGTGTCGACCCCACGGATGCTGGCCTCGCTCATCGAAGAGGCCGTCGCCGTCGGTGATCTGGTGCGGCTCATGGAATTTCGCAGGGGGCAGGCCAACCTCGTCGAGATCACCCTGCCCGACGACACGCCCTGGGGCGGCAAGCCGGTGCGCCGACTGCAGCTGCCCCGCGACGCCGCGCTGGTCACCATCCTGCGCGGTCCACGCGTGATCGTGCCCGAGGCCGACGAGCCGTTGGAGGGCGGCGACGAGCTGCTCTTCGTCGCGGTCGCCGAAGTCGAAGAGGACCTGCGCAAGCTGCTGTTGCCGGACGGCCCGGCGCTGGACGACTAGGGCCGGTCGCGGACGGGGTCGGCGTCGAGCTGGACGCCGGTGTCGCCAACCGCCGACATGGCGCGCTGCGCGGACTTGATCGCCAGGTACGTCGCCAGCGCTGCCGCCACGGTGAGCGGCCACCCCATCGCGATGCGCGCGAAGGCCAGCCAACCGGTCCGGTCGGCGTGGTAGAGCAGGCCCTGGACGACGAACCGGGCGGCGAAGACCAGCACCCAGCAGACCGAGGCGATGTCGAACGCGTAGACGGCCCGCGGGACGTCACGCCAGCCGTGACCGCGCCCGGTGGCCCAGGTCCACACGAACCCCACCAGCGGCCGCCGGATGACGACCGACGCCGCGACGACCACCGCCCACAGCAACGACATCCAGATGCCCACCAAAAAGTAGCCCTTGGACTCCCCCACGATGTAGGCGACGAGCGCGCAGATGGCGACGCCGAAGAACCCGGAGAACGCCGGCTGCGGGGATTCCCGCCGGATCAGCCGCCACAGCAGGACCAGTGCGGCCGCGGCGAGCGCGGAGGCGATCGCCACGAACAGCCCCGACACGCTCGAGGCAATGACGAAGATCACAACGGGCAGCGACGAATAGATGACGCCGCTGACCCCGCCCGCCTGTCGCATCAGGCGTTCCACCGTGATGCGGTCGGTGGTCGCGCGGTCGGGCGGGCCCGACTCGTCGGGTCCCGGACCCGAGTCGTCGGGTCGCGTCACCGCTGAATTTCGTAGTGCGGGTTGTAGATGGCCTTGGCGCCGTTCTCCAGCTTGCCCAGCCGGCCCCGCACCCGGAGCTTGCGGCCGGAATCGATGCCGGGAATCCGGCGCTGCCCCAACCAGACCAGCGTGACCGTGTCGCTGCCGTCGAACAGCTCGGCGCGCACACCGCCCGCACAACCCTTGCCGTTACATTCCACGCTGCGCAGCGTGCCGATCATCGTGACCTCTTGGCCACGCTCACAATCGATTGCCCGTTGCGCGCCGGTTAGTGCTACCTCGTCGGACAACTCTTCGGAGTCGCGTTGCTCCGGAGCCTCCGTCAATCGGCGGCTGAGCCGGCGCAGATATCCTTGGGCCCCCATGGCCCCTCCTGACAATGCTGATAAGCCTTGGCGCTTCCATTTATGCCAACGGACACCGTAGACCTCTTGGTTCCCCCACGCCAACCGAGTCAAACGTCGTGTTGGAGCGCGACTCAACGCCGGGGCACTATCTGGGGGTGACTGTCGATCTGCGTGGTGTCACCGTCGTGTTGTTGCCCGGTACGGGCTCCGACGACAACTACATTCGCCGGGCATTTTCGGGTCCGCTGCGTGAGGTCGGCGCCGTGCTGGTGGCGCCGCCGCCCCAACCGGACCGGTTGATCGACGGCTACGTGTCCGCGTTGGACGCCGCCGCGCGAACGGGCCCGATCGCCGTCGGCGGGGTGTCGATCGGCGCGGCGGTGGCGGTCGCCTGGGCGCTGGCCCACGCGGACAAGGCGGTCGCCGTGCTGGCCGCGCTTCCGGCCTGGGCCGGGCCGCCGGACGCGGCGCCCGCCGCCCTCGCGGCACGCCATACTGCGTCGCAGCTGCGCGCCGAGGGACTGGCGACGACCACCGGCCAGATGCGGGCTTCCAGCCCGCCGTGGCTCGCCGACGAGCTGGCCCGGTCCTGGCGCGCCCAGTGGCCGCAGTTGCCCGACGCCATGGACGAGGCCGCCGCCTACGTGGCGCCCAGTCGCGCGGAGCTGGCCGGGCTGGCGGCCCCGCTGGCCGTGGCGGCCGCCGTCGACGACCCCGTCCATCCGCTGCGGGTGGGTTCCGAGTGGGTCGACGCCGCGCCGCGCGCGGCGCTGCGGACGGTGACGCTGGACCAGATCGGCTCGGACCCCGCCGTGCTGGGCGCGGCGTGCCTGGCCGCTTTGGCCGAGGCGGGCTGAGGGCGGGTCAGCCGCCGGTGGTGGTGCGCAGCTGCTGCATCGCCGAGCCCTCGGCGCTGCGGCGCGCCGCCGGCTCGTTGGCCCCTTCCTCCGCCGTGGCTTGTTGCGCCTGGGCCTGCTGGGCGGCCGCGGCTTCCCGCAATTGCTGCGCCATCGGCTCGGGCAGCTGCACGCTCAACGGCGTACGGACGGGAAGCGGTGTGTCGCCGCGGCGAACCACGGTGTCGGCCAACGCGGCTCGCGCCTCCTGCTCGAGGGCTTCCATCGTCTCGTGCGGGCCGTTGATCACGCAGCGGATCATCCAGCGGTAACCGTCGACACCGATGAAGCGCACCGCGCCGGACGCGGAGCCGACGACCTCGCGGCCCCAGGGCCCGTCCTTGATGCTGACTTTGGCCGAGTCCTTACGCAGCGACTCGGCGAGCTCGCCGGCGACTTCGCGCCACAGGCCACCCGTCTTCGGCGCCGCGTAGGCGGCGATGGTGAAGCGGCCGTTGGGCGTGACCACCCACACGGCGCTGGGAACGCCCGTCTCGGTCAGTTCGACCTGCAGCTGGCCCGCCTCCGGCATGGGAATGAGGACCGACCCCAGGTCCAGGCGCGCGAGCTCGGCGACCGACGGGTCGTCGAAATCGTCGATGTCGAACGGGCCCTCGAGTTCTTCGATCTCGTCGGAAGCCTCGTCGCCGGGCGGCGTGACGTCGCCGCCCACCGGGGTCTCTTCGCTGTCGTCGTTGTGTGAACGCTTACCGAACGCAGCCATCAGCGGCGCTCCTCCCCACTGCATCGTCGCCGGCGCGCATCACAGACTCGCATGTCCGCCGGAGGAACCGTGGCCACCATCGCCACGGGAGGTTTCGGCCAGGCCCGCCTCGTCGAACGACGAGACCTCGACCAGCTCGACCAGCTCGACCCGCTGCACCAGCAGCTGGGCGATGCGGTCGCCGCGATGCACCACGATGGGCTCGGCCGGATCCAGATTGATCAGCGCGACCTTGATCTCCCCGCGATACCCGGCGTCGATGGTGCCCGGACTGTTGACGATCGAAAGCCCAACGCGCGACGCCAATCCCGAACGCGGGTGCACCAGGCCGACCATCCCGAACGGAATCGCGACGGCCACGCCCGTGCGCACCAGTGCGCGCCGTCCCGGCTCCAGCTTGAGGTCTTCCGCGCTGTAGAGATCGACGCCGGCGTCGCCCTGGTGGGCGCGCGTGGGCAGTGGCAGCTCGGGATCGAGGCGAACGATGGCCAGACTGGTCGACACGGGGCCACAGATTACCCTTGACTGCGTGTCCGGTACGCGCGTCGCGCCGCACAGTGTGCGATATCGCGAACGACTGTGGGTGCCATGGTGGTGGTGGCCGCTGGGCTTCGGGCTGGCGGGGCTCATCGCGTTCGAAGTCAACATGGGTGTCGCCCCCGGGCCGTCCTGGCTGCCGTACGCGACCCTTTTCGCGGTGGCCGCCGGCACGCTGTTGTGGCTGGGCCGCATCGAGATCCGGGTGACCGCTGACCCGAACGTCCCGGGCGGGGTGGAACTGTGGGCCGGCGAGGCGCACCTGCCGGTCACCGCGATCGCCCGCTCCGCCGTGGTGGCCCCGTCCGCCAAGTCCGCGGCCCTGGGCCGCCAGCTCGACCCGGCGGCGTATGTGTTGCACCGGGCCTGGGTCGGGCCGATGATCCTGGTGGTGCTGGACGATCCCGACGACCCAACGCCGTACTGGCTGGTGAGCTGCCGCCATCCGGAGCGGGTGCTGTCGGCATTGCGAAGCTGACCGGCCGAAACGGTCAGGCCGCGCAGTCGGTACAGATCATCAGGCCGTTCTTCTCGCTGGCCAGCCGGCTGCGATGTTGCACCAGGAAACAGCTGGAGCAGGTGAACTCGTCAGCCTGCTTCGGGATGACGCGGACCGACAGTTCTTCCCCGGACAGGTCGGCGCCAGGCAACTCAAAAGACTCAGCGGTCTCGGATTCGTCGACGTCGACGACGGCCGAAGCCGCCTCGTTGCGTCGTGCTTTGAGCTCCTCCAGCGAGTCCTCCGAAACATCGTCGGTCTCGGTGCGCCGTGGAGCGTCGTAGTCGGTAGGCATACCTATTCCCCTGCCCTATTGCCTCTTCATGCCTCGTAATGTCAGGCATCGCTTTGTACCAGCGTCGAACGCATCCACCAAATGATTCGTGCCCGTATGACGGCCCGTTAATGTGTGATTTATGTCACACCACCATTGTGGGCCTTGCGTTCGCCTTTGAACAGTGCGTTTAGGGTGCGATTAGAGTGCACCTGTGGTCGCACAAATCACCGAGGGTACCGCCTTCGACAAGCACGGTCGGCCCTTTCGGCGCCGCAATCCCCGGCCCGCCATCGTCGTGGTGGTCTTCCTCGTCGTGGTGACGGCCGTGGCGTGGACCATCGCGTTGACCCGGCCGGTGAAAGTGCACGAGGTCGCGGTCTGCAATCCGCCGCCGAAGGCGACCGGATCGGCGCCGGCTCAGCTCGGTGAGCAGGTGTCCCGAAGCGCGATGATGGACGTCACGCCCGCCAAGCTCAGCGACACCAAGGTCCGCGTGCTCAACGCCAGCGGCCGGGGCGGCCAGGCCGGCGACGTGGCCGGCGCGATGAAGGACCTCGGGTTTGCGCAGCCGACCGCCGCCAACGATCCCCTCTATGCCGGTACCCGGCTCACCTGCCAGGGCCAGATCCGGTTCGGCACGGCCGGGCAAGCCACCGCGGCCGCGGTTTGGCTGGTGGCGCCCTGCATGGAGCTGTTCAACGACAACCGCGCCGACGACTCGGTCGACCTGGCGTTGGGGACGGACTTCACCGCGCTGGCCCACAACGACGACATCGATGCCGTGCTGGCCACCCTGCGCCCCGGCGCCACCGAGCCGTCCGACCCCTCGCTGCTCACCAAGATCCACTCGAGCAGCTGCTGAGGCAGCTCAGTCGAGAATCGGGTCGAGGCCGTCGATTTCGTCCAGGGCGGCCAGCAGCTCGTCGGCGATCCCCGGCGCGGCGGCCAGCACCAGCCCGGCGCCGTCGGTGCCGGGCGGCGGGAGGGAAACCCGGGCCCCCGCCTCGGCCGCGATCAGCGCACCCGCGGCGCAATCCCATGGCTGCAGGCCGTGCTCGTAGAACGCGTCGAGCCGGCCCGCCGCGACCATGCACAGATCCAGGGCCGCCGAGCCGATGCGGCGGACGTCGCGGACCATCGGCAGCAGCCGCGCCAACAAGTCGGCCTGCGCCGCCCGGCGCTGCCGTGCGTACCCGAAACCGGTGCCCAGCAACGCCATCGACAGGTCGTCAACCCTGGCGCACCGCAACGGCCGTACCCCCTCCTGGTCGATGACGTGCGCGCCCAGGCCGGTCGCCGCCGAGTACACGCGCTCGCCCACGACGTCGGCGACCGCGCCCGCCACCGACACGCCGTCCACTTGCGCACCGATCGACACCGCGTAGGCGGGAATGCCGTAGACGAAGTTCACCGTGCCGTCGATGGGGTCGAGTACCCAGGTGACCGCGTCCGCGGCCGTGCCCGCCGGGTCGGTCGGCCCACCGCCCTCCTCACCCAGAATCGGGTCGCCGGGCCGCAATTGGGCCAGCCGGTCCCGCAGCAGGCTCTCGGTCTCGGTGTCGACGACGGTCACCGGATCGGTGGGGGTGCTCTTCGACCACACCGCGCCGTCGCCGGAAAGTTTCGAACCCGCCGCGGCGCCGCCGAAGACCTCGGCCCGGCGACGCCGGACGAACGCGGCGGCTTCCGTGGCCAGCGTCTCGGCGACCGTGCGCAGCCGGGTGGGCTCGTCATCAGCTCGGGTCACCGGTCTATCGCATCACAGCCGCCACGGCCCCGCAGATACCCCGTAGCCGCACCGGCGCCGGGCTAAGGTGGGCGCACAGCCCAAGCCACGCCCAGGAGCTTCGATGACCAGCACCGACTCGACCACGGAAACGCCCGGCACCGGCGCCGCCGTCGGCGCACCACAGCGTCGGGGATTCGGCATCGACGTCGGCGGCAGCGGCATCAAGGGCGGGATCGTCGACATGGACACCGGACAGTTGATCGGCGAACGGGTCAAGCTGTTGACCCCGCAGCCGGCAACGCCGGAGGCGGTCGCCAAGACCATCGCCGAGGTGGTCAACGCGTTCGGCTGGACCGGCCCGCTCGGCGTGACCTATCCCGGGGTCGTCACCCACGGCGTCGTCCAGACGGCCGCCAACGTCGACAAGTCGTGGATCGGCAGCAACGCGCGCGACATCATCAGCGCCGAGCTGGACGGGCAGGACGTCACGGTGCTCAACGACGCCGACGCCGCGGGGCTGGCCGAGGAGCACTACGGGGCCGGCAGAAACCAGTCCGGCCTGGTCGTCTTGCTGACGTTCGGCACCGGAATCGGCTCCGCGGTCATCCACAACGGCACGCTGATACCCAACACCGAGTTCGGGCACCTGGAAGTCGGCGGCAAAGAAGCCGAACAGCGGGCGGCGTCGTCGGTCAAAGAGAAGAACAACTGGAGCTACGAGAAGTGGGCCACGCAGGTCACCCGGGTGCTGGTGGCCATCGAGAACGCGGTGTGGCCGGACCTGTTCATCGCCGGCGGCGGCATCAGCCGCAAGGCCGACAAGTGGCTACCGCTGCTCGAGAACCGGACCCCGGTGGTGGCTGCGGCCCTGCTCAACACGGCCGGGATAGTCGGCGCCGCGATGGCCTCCACCTCCGACGTGACCCACTGATTTTCCCCGGCAGAGCCGTTCGACCGCTCGCTGTCGTTACAATGGTCATCGGCGACCGCCCGAACGATAGCGTGCAAACACGAACGCTGATCCAACGCCGACATCGACATAGCAGATACTTTCGGTTCACCATGCCCATTACCCACCGAAGGTGAGCCCAAACGAAGGGGTGTAAGTGGCACCGACCAAGGCCAGCCCGGCAACCGACGCGCCGGTGAAACGGACCGCCACCAAGTCTCCGTCCTCCCCCGCCAAGCGCCCGGCGGCCAAGGCCGCCAACGGCACCGCCCCCGCCAAACGCGCCGCCAAGGCGCCGGCCCGGACCGCCAAATCCGAGGGCGAGGCCGGCGCCGAGAAGAAGACCCGCGCCGCCAAGGCCCCGTCGGGCCGTGGGACCAAAGCCGCCAAGGGCGCCTCGGGCGATGCCGACGTGGAACTGGAGGTCGTCGAAGAACTCGACGACGCGGAGCTCGACGCCGAGCCCGGCGAGGACCTCGAGATCGACGCCGGTGACCTGAGCCTGGACGACCTGGAGGACGACGTCGCGGCCGACGGTGAGGATGCCGACATCGAGCCGGCCGACTCCGACGACAGCGAGGAAGAGGGAACCGCCCCGGTCGCCGCGGCCGGCGCGCCCGCTCCCGACGAGGACGAGGAGATCGCCGAGCCCTCCGAGAAGGACAAGGCTTCCGGCGATTTCGTCTGGGACGAAGACGAGTCCGAGGCGCTGCGTCAGGCGCGCAAGGACGCCGAACTCACCGCGTCGGCAGACTCGGTTCGGGCCTACCTCAAGCAGATCGGCAAGGTCGCGCTGCTCAACGCCGAGGAAGAGGTCGAGCTGGCGAAGCGGATCGAAGCCGGTCTGTACGCCACGCAGCTGATGGCCGAGATGGCCGAGCGCGGCGACAAGCTTCCCGCCGCCCAGCGCCGCGACATGATGTGGATCTGCCGCGACGGAGATCGCGCGAAAAACCATCTGCTGGAAGCCAACCTGCGCCTCGTGGTATCGCTGGCCAAGCGCTACACCGGCCGCGGCATGGCGTTCCTGGACCTGATTCAGGAGGGGAACCTGGGCCTGATCCGCGCGGTGGAGAAGTTCGACTACACCAAGGGTTACAAGTTCTCCACCTATGCCACGTGGTGGATCCGCCAGGCCATCACCCGCGCCATGGCCGACCAGGCCCGCACCATCCGCATCCCGGTGCACATGGTCGAGGTGATCAACAAGCTGGGCCGCATCCAGCGCGAGCTGCTGCAGGACCTGGGCCGCGAGCCCACGCCTGAAGAGCTGGCCAAGGAGATGGACATCACGCCCGAAAAGGTGCTGGAGATCCAGCAATACGCCCGCGAGCCGATCTCGCTGGACCAGACCATCGGCGACGAGGGCGACAGCCAGCTGGGTGACTTCATCGAGGACAGCGAGGCCGTGGTGGCCGTCGACGCGGTGTCGTTCACGCTGCTGCAAGACCAGCTGCAGTCGGTCCTGGAGACCCTTTCCGAGCGCGAAGCGGGCGTAGTACGGCTGCGCTTCGGCCTCACCGACGGCCAGCCGCGCACCCTCGACGAGATCGGCCAGGTCTACGGCGTCACCCGCGAGCGCATCCGTCAGATCGAATCCAAGACGATGTCAAAGCTGCGCCACCCCAGCCGTTCCCAGGTTCTGCGCGACTACCTCGACTAGCAACTCACCGACCGTCCTCGCCGGAGGTTTTGCCGCGCAAGGATTTCCAGCCCGCATGGAAAATCCGTCGCGCCAGCGGCTGCGCCGTCGTAGCGTGACTCCCATGTCAGCCAACCGCACAGTGGTCTCGTCGGACTCCGAGTTCGAAACAGCCGTCGGCTATTCGCGCGCGGTCCGGGTCGGCCCGCACGTGTGGGTGGCCGGAACGACCGGCGCCGGAGCGGCCGGAGATATCGCGTCGCAGACTCGAGATGCCTTGCACCGCATAGAGATTGCACTCCATCAGGCGGGTGCGGCGCTCACCGATGTGGTGCGCACCCGCATCTACGTCACCGACATCTCCCGCTGGCGCGAGGTCGCCGCGGTCCATGCTCAGGTCTTCGGAGCCATCCGTCCCGCGGCGACCATGGTGGAGGTGTCCGCACTGATCGCACCCGGATTGCTGGTGGAGATCGAGGCCGACGCCTACGTGGAACCCCCCGCCGGCGGGAACGTGCCGTCCGGCGCCGGGCGGTAATCGGTGACCCGAATCACAGCATGCGTGGGCAGGGGGCCGTAGAGGTGTGGGAACAGCATCGACTCGGGATCCGTTGAAACGCCTGGTTCCCAACGCACCTCGGAGTCCAATCGGGCCGCATCGATGTGCAGCAGAACCAAATCACCGCGACCGCGATAGAGCCGGTTGGCCGGCAGATGAACCTGCTCGGGCGTCGACAGATGGATGAACCGCCCGTCACCGGACGCGTCGGGGCGAATCTCACCGCACGTGCGGGCACGGGACCACTCGTCGCGCCCGCACAGGTGTACCAGCAGGTCAGGAGCGAAAGCCACGAATGATCACTGTAGAGAGCACTACGAAACGAAACGTTTACAGCCCGTGAGAAACGACACACCCGATAACGATCGGGGAACAACGCGAAAACCTCATACGTCTGAGAGAGTGAATAAAAGCAAGAACGGAGAAGCCATGAATGCAACTCTGACCAGTCCCGAGCTAACCCGTGCGGACCGTTGCGATCGTTGCGGTGCCGCGGCTCGAGTCCGCGCCAAGCTGCCTTCCGGAGCTGAGCTTCTCTTCTGCCAGCATCACGCCAATGAGCACGAGGCGAAGCTGACCGAGCTGTCTGCCGTCCTGGAGGTCAGCGCGAGCTAGTCCACCGAACTCACCCCTCGGCAATGTGGGCGAGCGGGGCAGTCTTCGGTAATGCTGGACGGGTATGAGCGATCAAGTCGCAAAACCGTCGCGCCATCACATCTGGCGGCTCACTCTGAGGACCCTCTCGAAAAGCTGGGATGATTCCATCTTCTCCGAGTCGGCCCAGGCGGGTTTCTGGTCGGCGCTGTCGCTCCCGCCGCTGCTGCTCGGCATGCTGGGCAGCCTGGCCTACGTGGCGCCGCTGTTTGGCCCGGACACGTTGACGTCGATCGAGAAGAGCATCATCTCCGCGATCCGCAGCTTCTTCTCGCCCAGCGTCGTCAACGAGATCATCGAGCCGACCATCCGCGACGTCACCGCCAACGCCCGCGGCGAGGTGGTGTCGGTCGGCTTCCTCATCTCGATGTGGGCGGGCTCGTCGGCGATTTCGGCCTACGTCGACGCCGTGGTGGAGGCACACGACCAGACTCCCCTGCGCCATCCCGTGCGCCAGCGGCTCTTCGCCCTGTTCATCTACGTGGTGATGCTGGTGTTCGTGGTGGTTGCCGCACCCGTGCTGGTGATCGGTCCGCGCAAGGTGAGCGAGCACATCCCGTACGACTTGGCCAACGTGCTGCAGTACGGCTACTACCCGGCGCTGATCCTCGGGCTGCTGGTCGGGGTCGTCATCTTGTACCGGGTGTCGCTGCCCGAACCGCTGCCGACGCACCGGCTGATCTTCGGCGCCGTGCTTGCCACCGCGGTCTTCCTGGTCGCCACGCTGGGCCTGCGGATCTACCTGCGGTGGATCACCAGCACCGGCTATACCTACGGTGCGCTGGCCACACCGATCGCGTTCCTGTTGTTCGCGTTCTTCGGTGGCTTCGCGGTGATGCTGGGCGCCGAACTCAACGCGGCGATCCAAGAGGAATTCCCGGCGCCCAAGACGCACGCGCACCGCCTGCGCAAATGGCTGGAAGCCCGCCTGACCGTGTCAAAGCGTCCGACGGGTTCCCCGCCGGCGCCGGCACCCGCCGACAACGCGACGCTGTGACCCTAGTCCTTCTTCATCCGGTCGTAGATCCGCTTGCAGTCCGGGCAGACCGGCGATCCCGGCTTGGCCGCCTTGGTGACGGGAAAGACCTCGCCGCACAGCGCGACCACATGGTTGCCCATGACCGCGCTCTCGGCGATCTTGTCCTTCTTCACGTAGTGGAAGTACTTCGGCGTATCGCTGCCGGTCCCGTCGTCGACGCGTTCGTCGGTCTCGGTGCGTTCGATCGTCTGGGTCTGCATGCCTCACATTGTGCCCCGTAACTCGCTCCTGCCGGAATCGGCCGGGTGTGGGAGAGTGGAGAAATGAAGCGCGAATCCGATCTGGGGTTCGACGATGAGGGCCGACCGGTGCTCATCACCGCCGCAGCACCCTCCTACGAAGAGCAGCACCGGGCGCGGGTCCGGAAATACCTGACCCTGATGGGCTTTCGGATCCCGGCCCTGATCCTGGCCGCGCTGGCGTACGGCGCCTGGCACAACGGTCTGATCTCCCTCGCGATCGTCGCCGTGTCGATCCCATTGCCATGGATGGCGGTCCTGATCGCCAACGACCGCCCGCCACGGCGCCCCGACGAACCTCGGCGGTTCGACGACGCCCGGCGACGCACCCCGCTGTTCCCCAGCGCCGAGCGGCCTGCGCTCGAGGCGCGCCCGCATCCGCACTCAACCTGGTCTTCGGGACCACAAGGCTGGGAATAGTCCACACTTCTTAGGACATTCTCAGGTCGACGGGACATTTGTGCACGTCAAGACGTGTGAGATGGGATAGGGCTGGGAACTCTCAGGGCTGATCTGTCGTTGAACTCAATGACAGTTACAAGCCGAACGGGAGGTCGCTATGGCGAACGCGAGCACGAGCAGATTTGATGGCGATCTGGATGCTCAAAGCCCCGCCGCGGACCTCGTGCGCGTGTATCTCAATGGCATCGGTAAGACGGCGCTGCTGAATGCGGCGGGCGAAGTTGAACTGGCCAAGCGCATCGAGGCCGGGCTCTACGCCGAGCATCTGCTCGAAACTCGGAAGCGCCTTGGCGAGAATCGCCGACGCGACCTCGAGGCCGTGGTGCGCGACGGCGCGGCCGCACGCCGTCACCTGCTGGAGGCCAACCTGCGTCTGGTGGTGTCGCTGGCCAAGCGCTACACCGGTCGCGGGATGCCGTTGCTGGACCTGATCCAGGAGGGCAACCTGGGCCTGATCCGTGCGATGGAAAAGTTCGATTACACAAAGGGTTTCAAATTCTCGACCTATGCCACGTGGTGGATCCGTCAGGCCATCACCCGGGGCATGGCTGACCAGAGCCGCACCATCCGGCTGCCGGTGCACCTGGTCGAGCAGGTGAACAAGCTGGCACGGATCAAGCGGGAGATGCACCAGAACCTGGGCCGCGAGGCCACCGACGAGGAGCTGGCGGCCGAATCCGGGATCCCGGTCGAGAAGATCAACGACCTGCTCGAGCACAGCCGCGACCCGGTAAGCCTGGACATGCCGGTGGGCTCCGAGGAAGAAGCCCCGCTGGGTGACTTCATCGAGGACGCCGAGGCGATGTCCGCCGAGAACGCGGTGATCGCCGAGCTGCTGCACACCGATATCCGCAGCGTGCTCGCCACTCTCGACGAGCGTGAGCACCAGGTGATCCGGCTGCGCTTCGGCCTGGACGACGGCCAGCCGCGCACGCTGGACCAGATCGGCAAGCTCTTCGGCCTCTCGCGTGAGCGGGTCCGGCAAATCGAGCGGGACGTAATGTCCAAACTCCGCCACGGCGAGCGCGCCGACCGGCTACGGTCGTACGCAAGCTAAGGCTCCCGGTAGATCCCGGCGACCCGCGGCGCCCGGCTAACGCCGCGCTTGCGATCGCCGCCCGAACTAGTAGCAAGACGGTATGCCCGCCGCGGACGCGGCGGGCATACTGCTTGTCGGGGAAGCGTTACACCCATTCACGCAGCTGGCCAAGTAGACTCGGCGTCGATGGAGGGTGCTGAATGAACGACCTGGTTGACACCACCGAGATGTACCTGCGGACCATCTACGACCTCGAAGAAGAGGGCGTGACGCCGCTGCGCGCGCGCATCGCCGAACGCCTCGAGCAGAGCGGGCCGACTGTCAGCCAAACCGTGTCCCGGATGGAGCGCGACGGGCTGCTCCACGTCGCCGGCGACCGCCACCTGGAGCTCACCGACAAGGGCAGGGCGTTGGCCATCGCCGTGATGCGCAAGCACCGGCTTGCCGAACGGCTGCTCGTCGACGTCATCGGGGTGCCCTGGGAGGAAGTGCACGCCGAGGCATGCCGGTGGGAGCACGTGATGAGCGAGGACGTGGAGCGGCGGCTGGTGAAGGTGCTCAACCACCCGACCACCTCCCCCTTCGGCAACCCGATCCCGGGACTTCTGGACCTGGGCGTGGGCCCCGAATCGGGCGCGGAGGAAGCCATCCTCGTCCGGCTGACCGAGTTGCCGCCCGGCTCCCCGGTGGCCGTCGTCGTCCGCCAGCTGACCGAACACGTGCAAGGCGACATCGACCTGATCACCCGCCTGAAGGACGCCGGGGTCGTTCCCAATGCCCGGGTGACCGTCGAGACCGGGCCCGCGGGCGTCACCATCGTCATCCCCGGCCACGAGAACGTCACCCTGCCCCATGAGATGGCGCACGCCGTCAAGGTCGAGAAGGTCTGACCGCCCCGCCATCCGGCTAGCACGCCCTGCGGCCGAACGCCCGGCGCGGCGGTATCCGCAGGCCGAGCTGTTTGGCCAGCCGGTAGCCGGTGAGCGCCAGTTCCCGAATGTCCTCCGGCCGTAGCCCCGACTGCAACGCCGTGTCGAGCATCGCCGCCATCCGGTTCTCGGGTGCGCAGCTCAACGCGGCCTCCAGCGAGACCCCGGCCAGCGGCCCGTCGCCGCGGGCGTAGGCACTGAACGCGAGCAGCACCAGCGCCTCGACCCGCCAGGGCGCGGGCAGGTTGCGCGCCAGCAACGCCCACAACGACTCCACCTCCCCGGCGTTCTCGCCGACCGCCAGGGCGTAGAGGATGTCGCGCACCTGCGCATCGCTCAGGGCGCAGGCCAGCTTGGCCAGCTGGGTATCGGACGGCGCCTGGCCGGCGGCCACACGCGACGCCACCGTCATGGCGTGCCGCACGTCGCCACGCACGCAGCGGTCCGGGTTCGCGCGGTGGGCCGCCCGGCGCCGGGTCGCCTGCCGGTCGATCATGCCGGTCAGCTCGGCGCTGCGCGCCGCGTCCTCGACCGCGATGACGGCCTGCAAATCAGCGCGGCGTGCGTAGAGCCGCCTGCCGTCGAGCACCGCCGCGGCGGCCAGCGGCGACGCCGATGGATCGTCCACCGGGCCGCTCGAACCGCAGCCGTCCACGCAATGCCAGCGCCCACCGAGCGCGACCCGGTCGACCACATGCGCGGCCCACAGCTCGATACCGTGCTGCGACAACGACTTTGCGAGCGCGTCGCACACCTGCCGGTAGTCCTCGTTGCACGACGGGCAGTGCGCCCCCTCCGCGTCGACGATCACTGCGATCGCGGCGTCGGGCCGGGCGGCGGCGGCGACATCCGCGAGATGTCCGACCCGCGCGGTGAGTTCTTCGGAGAGGTCGACTCGCATCACCGCTCCGAGGTCACCACCGTCCAAAGACACCAATACCAATGAATTTTCGGGCACGAAGCCGAGAACGGCCGGCAGCGCGGCGATGAGTGCGCCGGGCCGGTTCAGTTTGAAGTCAGGTCGATGCGTCGTCATGGGCACCACGCTGACGGGCCCCGCCGTCAGCAGGCGCCCGCGAGAACCGGCGGAATCCCGCACCTGTGAATGAACCCAGCACTGTGAGTTCTGCTGCTCTACTGTTTAGCCATGAGTTCGGCGCAAGAGTACGACATGGTGGTCATCGGTTCGGGGCCCGGCGGACAGAAGGCCGCCATCGCCTCGGCCAAGCTCGGCAAGTCGGTCGCGGTCGTCGAACGGGGCCAGATGCTCGGCGGCGTGTGCGTCCAGACCGGCACTATCCCGTCAAAGACGTTGCGCGAGGCCGTCCTTTACCTCACCGGGATGAGCCAGCGCGAACTGTACGGGGCGAGCTACCGCGTCAAGGAGAAGATCACCCCGGCCGACCTGCTGGCCCGCACCCAGCACGTGATCGGCAAGGAAGTCGACGTGGTGCGCAACCAGCTGATGCGCAACCGCATCGACCTCTTGCTGGGCCACGGCCGGTTCGTCGACCCGCACACCATCGAGATCGAAGACCCCTCCCGCCGCGAAAAGCTCACCGTGAGCGGCAAATACATCGTCATCGCCACCGGAACCCGCCCGGCCCGGCCGTCCGGCGTCGAGTTCGACGAGGAACGGGTGCTCGACTCCGACGGGATCCTCGACCTCAAGTCGCTGCCCACCTCGATGGTGGTGGTCGGTGCCGGGGTGATCGGCATCGAGTACGCCTCGATGTTCGCCGCGCTGGGCACCAAGGTCACGGTCGTGGAGAAGCGGGGCGACATGCTGGATTTCTGCGACCCCGAGGTGGTGGAGGCGCTGAAATTCCACCTGCGCGACCTGGCGGTGACGTTCCGATTCGGCGAGGAGGTGACCGCGGTGGACGTCGGCTCGGCGGGCACCGTCACCACCCTGGCCAGCGGCAAGCAGATCCCCGCCGAGACGGTGATGTACTCCGCCGGACGCCAAGGCCAGACCGATCACCTCGACCTGCACAACGCCGAGCTGGAGGCCGACAGCCGCGGCCGGATCTTCGTCGACGACTTCTTCCAGACCAAGGTCCCGCACATCTACGCCGTCGGCGACGTGATCGGCTTCCCCGCGCTGGCCGCGACCTCGATGGAACAGGGCCGGCTGGCCGCCTACCACGCCTTCGGGGAGCCGACCGACGGCATCACCGAGCTACAGCCGATCGGCATCTACTCCATCCCGGAGGTGTCCTATGTCGGCGCCACCGAGGTCGAGCTCACGAAGAACGCGATCCCCTACGAGGTCGGGGTGGCCCGGTACCGGGAACTGGCCCGCGGCCAGATCGCCGGCGACTCCTACGGCATGCTCAAGCTGCTGGTGTCCACCGACGATCTCAAGCTGCTGGGCGTGCACATCTTCGGCACCAGCGCCACCGAGATGGTGCACATCGGACAGGCTGTCATGGGCTGCGGCGGCACCGTCGAATACCTGGTGGACGCCGTGTTCAACTACCCGACCTTCTCCGAGGCCTACAAAGTGGCCGCGCTCGACGTGATGAACAAGGTGCGAGCGCTCAACCAGTTCCGCCACTAACAGCTGTCGTCGAGTTCGCCCGGAACCGGGTCGCCGGGTCCGCCGGCGTCGGCACGGGCCAGCAGCTGCGCGGTCTGCGCGTCGAACGGTGCCGAATACGAGACGTTCGCGGCGCATCCGCCGCGCTCAAACCCACCGATCACGCCGGTCAGCGTCGTACCGCTGACCCAGGGGGCGCCGCTGGTGCCGTCCACCAGCCCCTCGCACGGAAACGAGGGAAACCCGCTGTCGGTCAACGACGTGCTGGCCTGGCACCCGATGGGGTTGCCGCCCACGCCGGCCGGATAGCCCATCACGGTGATGTGACTGCCGGGTGGCGGCGTCGTGCCCAGCGTGAGTGCCAGGCCGGCGCGTGACTCGACCGAGCCCCCGGCGTCGTTGCTCATCCGCGCGATCGCGTAGTCGGCGTTGGGATCCTTGCTGGCGGTCCAGCGGGGGTCGAGGTAGACGGCGTCGGCCTTCCACACATCGGTCGGGGCCGGCGGAGCGTCGCCGGTGAAACCCGGCACGAAGATGATCTTGGACGCCCCGGCCAGGCAGTGCGCCGCGGTGATCATCAGGTTGCCGCCCGCGGAATGCACCACCGAGCCCGTGCACACGTGCAGTGGGCCACCGTCGATGAAGATGGCCCCGACGCGCTTGTCCGGCTCCACCGGTCCCGCCACCGCCTTTTGCTGCGGCTGAGCGAGCCGTTGCGCCGGCGCACTGCTCCGCGGAGGGGCTGCCGGCGGCGCCGACGCACGATCGCCCGGTGGCCGCTTGCACGACGTCAGTGACGTTGCCACGGCGACCACCAGGCACAGCATCACGGTCGGTACGCGCATCGTTTTCATCATGCCCGACGGCCGCCTGTCGAGCGGACTCCAACGCGTCGCGTCCCTCCCCGCTTCCCGGCAAGGCGCATCGGCCACCCCCACGATGTTCTCTTCTGGATTAAACGCGAACTTCACACCGCTGTTTGATATTGGCGCCCCCCAATTCGGGGGACACTGGTAGGGCACCCTGGAGCAACCCCAAGAGGAGGCGATCGGTGATGGCTCACGGTCAGGACCCGCAGGAGCCGCACTACCAGCCGGGACAGGCCGGGATGTACGAGCTCGAGCTGCCGGCGCCGCAGTTGTCGACGTCGGACGGCCGAGGACCGGTGTTGGTGCACGCGCTGGAGGGCTTCTCGGACGCCGGTCACGCGATCCGGCTGGCCTCGTCGCATCTGAAGGCGGCCCTGGACCCCGAGTTGGTCGCGTCCTTCGCCATCGACGAATTGCTCGATTACCGGTCGCGGCGGCCGCTGATGACCTTCAAGACGGATCACTTCACGAGCTACGAAGAACCCGAACTGAGCTTGTACGCGTTGCGCGACACCGTCGGAACTCCGTTCCTGCTGCTCGCCGGCATGGAACCGGACCTGAAGTGGGAACGCTTCATCACGGCGGTCCGCCTGCTGGCCGAGCGCCTGGGCGTGCGTCAGACGATCGGCCTGGGCACCGTGCCGATGGCGGTTCCGCACACGCGGCCCATCACGATGACGGCGCACTCCAACAACCCCGAGCTGATCACCGAGTTCACCCCGTGGATCTCCGAGATCCAGGTCCCGGGCAGCGCGTCCAACCTGCTGGAGTACCGGATGGCCCAGCACGGGCACGAGGTCGTCGGCTACACCGTGCACGTGCCGCACTACCTGACGCAGACCGACTACCCGGCCGCCGCCGAGGCGTTGCTCGCGCAGGTGGCCAAGCTCGCGTCGCTCGAGCTGCCGCTGACGGCGTTGACCGAAGCGGCGGCGGTCATCCGGACCAAGATCGACGAGCAGGTCGAGGCGAGCGCGGAGGTTGCTCAAGTGGTGACCGCGCTCGAGCGCCAGTACGATGCCTTCATCGACGCTCAGGAGAACAGGTCGTTACTAACGAGGGACGAGGACCTGCCTAGCGGCGACGAGCTTGGTGCAGAGTTCGAGCGATTCCTCGCCCAGCAGGCCGAGAAGAAGCGCGACGACGACGACCAGGCCTGACCTTTCCACCCGGCCCTAGTCGCGGCCCGACCCGAAGGTTGGCGAGATGACCGAGCGGAAGCGCAAGAGCACTCTCCGCCCGGTGCGTGAGGTCGCCGCCCCCAGGCTGGAGTTCCGCACCATCCACGGCTACAAGCGGGCCTACCGGATCGCCGGTGACGGCCCCGCGATCCTGTTGGTCCACGGCATCGGGGACAATTCCACCACCTGGAACACCGTGCAGGCCAAGCTCGCTCAGCGGTTCACGGTCATCGCCCCGGACCTGCTCGGTCACGGGCGCTCCGACAAACCGCGCGCCGACTACTCCGTCGCCGCCTACGCCAACGGAATGCGTGACCTGCTCAGCGTGCTCGACATCGAGCGGGTGACGGTAGTCGGTCATTCACTGGGCGGCGGCGTGGCCATGCAATTCGCCTACCAATTCCCGCATTTGGTCGACCGGCTGATCCTGGTCGCCGCCGGTGGCGTCACCAAGGACGTCAACGTCGCGCTCCGGCTCGCGTCGCTGCCGATGGGGAGCGAGGCCCTGGCCCTGCTGCGGCTCCCCCTCGTGCTGCCGGCCATGCAGCTGGCGGGACGGATAGCGGGCCTGGCGATCGGATCGACCGGCCTGGGCCGCGACCTGCCCAACGTCCTGCGCATCCTCGACGACCTGCCGGAGCCCACGGCCTCGGCCGCCTTCAGCCGCACCCTGCGCGCGGTGGTGGACTGGCGCGGCCAGATCGTCACCATGCTCGACCGGTGCTATCTGACCGAAGCGATCCCGGTGCAGATCGTCTGGGGCACCAAGGATGTGGTGGTCCCCGTCCGGCACGCGCGGATGGCGCATGCCGCCATGCCCGGCTCCCGTCTGGAGATCTTCGAAGGCTCCGGCCACTTCCCGTTCCACGACGACCCGGTCCGCTTCATCGACGTGGTCGAACGCTTCATCGACGGCACCGCGCCCGCCGAATACGATCAGGCCGCCCTGCGCGCGTTGCTCCGCACCGGCGGCGGGGAGAAGGCCGTCAGCGGCCCGGCTCCCACCCGCGTCGCCGTCCTGAACGCCATGGGTTCCGACGAACGCAGCGCTACCTGAACGACCTCGACCGGTGCGTCCGCGTCCGGGGCCGTACAGTCGGGCCATGGGTATCGACGTCACCGTGTTGCGGGTCTTCACCGATCCGGACGGCAATTTCGGCAATCCCCTGGGCGTCGTGGATGCCGGCCAGGTCCCACCCGCGGACCGGCAACGGCTGGCAACTCAATTGGGCTACAGCGAAACGGTTTTCGTCGATCTTCCCGCCCCCGGGTCAACCACCGCGCACGCCAGCATTTACACCCCGCTGATCCAGATCGCGTTCGCGGGGCACCCCACCGTCGGCGCGGCGTGGTGGTTGCGGGAGAACGGCACGCCGATCAACACGCTGCAGGTGTCGGCGGGCCTGGTGCAGGTGAGTTACGCCGCCGACCGCACCGGCATCAGCGCCCGCTCGGAGTGGGCGCCCGAGGTCGCCCTCCACGAATTCGGTTCGCCAGACGAGCTTCTCGCCGCCGACCCGGGGGATTTTCCCGACGACACGGCGCACTACCTGTGGGCCTGGACGGACCGGGCCGCCGGTTTGCTGCGCGCCCGCGTGTTCGCCGCCAATCTCGGCGTGCGGGAAGACGAGGCGACGGGTTCGGCGGCGATGCGCATCACCGACTACCTCAGCCGCGACCTCCACATCACCCAGGGCAAGGGATCGATCATCGAGACGACGTGGAACGCCGAGGGCTGGGTGGGGGTGGCCGGTCGCGTCGTCAATGACGGTGTCCGGCACGTGAACTGACCCCGGCCGGCGTTCTCAGCGCTGCCGGTGCAGCACCGCGGCGAGGTGGTGCTGCAAGGGTTGCCCGACCGCACCCATCCGCACGGAGTACGACAGCTCGTCGCCGTCGACGCGGAAGGAGCGGCCCAGCGAGGTGACCTCCTTGGCGGTCGGGGTGAGCCCGACGTCCGTTGTGGAGAGCTCGATTTCGATCAGCGCGCCGGTGACCGAATACGTGCCCACCTCGATCTCGGTGATGCCGCTCGGATGGGCGAGCACCAGTTCGACGTGACCGGGCTGCGGCACGCGAAGGTATCCGGTCTCGGCGTGCAACGGCTTGCCATCGGACGCCGCCTTGGTCTTTTGCGCGTACGCCAGAAACGGCTTGCCGACGTGAGTGAAGACCACCTCTTCGAGGTAGTCGAAGGGCTGGATCGTCGGGTACTCACCCGCCCCCCGGCCGGCCCAGGTTCCCAGGAGTGGCGCCAGGGCCTCGAGATCGGGATGCAAGTCCACGGGCATGAAACCGAGCCTAGCCCGGTGACGATGCGGGCCGGCACGGCCTGGTGAGGAGGCGGGCAGTCCAGCCACGCCCGGTGACGATGCGGGCCGGCACGGCCTGGTGAGGAGGCGGGCCGTGAGGTCAGCTCGGCGTCGTGACCTGACGGTGTTCGCGCAGCGCCTGGATCTCGCGTTCGAAATCCTCCGCGGACTCAAAGGACCGGTACACCGACGCGAACCGCAGGTAGGCCACTTCGTCCAGGTCGCGCAGCGGGCCGAGGATGGCCAGGCCGACCTCGTGACTGGGGATCTCGGGCGAGCCCGCGGCGCGCACGGTGTCCTCGACCTGCTGGGCCAGCAGGTTCAGCGCATCGTCGTCGACCTGCCGGCCCTGGCAGGCCCGGCGGACCCCGCTGATGACCTTCTCCCTGCTGAAGGGTTCGGTGACGCCGCTACGTTTGACCACGGCCAGGACCGCGGTCTCCACGGTGGTGAAACGCCGTCCGCACTCGGGGCACGAGCGGCGGCGCCGGATGGCCTGCCCCTCATCGGTTTCCCTCGAGTCGATCACCCGGGAATCGGGATGACGACAGAACGGGCAATGCATGACCGCTCCTTCGCCGTGCCGACAACCAGGTACCGCAGCGCTTCGAGCGTACCTGTGCGCCGACCTGCGCGGGCGGCGCCCACGGGTCAGCCGACGGGGGCGATCAGGGTCTGGCCGGCGACCACGTTCGGCGAGCTCATGTCGTTGAGGTCACGGATGCGGTCGGCCACCTGCCGGGTGGGGGCGTCGGGAGCCACCCGGTGGGCGACGTCTTGCAGCGACTCGCCCGCCTCGACGCGCACGACGGCCAGCCGGTCCGGTACGTGCGCGGCCGAATTCCCGGAGTCGCCGTTGAGCACCTGGCCGACGTTCCCGACGAGGCCCAGCCACAGGGTGATCGCGCCGGCGGCCAGCGCCAGCCAGATGGTGGTCGCGACCGTGACGGGCCGCCTGCGATGAGGCGCGCCCGACATCGAGACGCCGGTGCCGCGGTAGCGAACGGGCGCGCCCGCCGGCCGCGCGGGACCGGGCCGGCGCGAACGATCCAGCCCGTCCCGGCCGTAACGAAGACCCTGGACCGGTCCGTTGACCGGACGCCGGGGGCTACCGGTACGCGGCGCCAGCGTGTGGATGGTTGTCATCTGCGTTTCCTCCGGTCAACTTGATTCGCTCAGCTGTTCGACTGTATCGCTCGTGTGTTCGAAATCCGAACATGTGAGCGAAGCGTGTCGCACGAGTCGAACGCTAGACCACGCCACCGACAAGTCCGTGGTCGCCAGAGCTGACATACGGCTGAAATACCCGATCCGCCGAAGAGTTACACCTTTGTGATTTACGACTTCGGCGTAGTTTTTCACCCCCGCGATAGCGGCACGACACGCCAGTCGAACACATGTTTGATTCTTGGGCGCGGTGGGGTTACATTCGGTGTCATGAGCGACAGCAACGACACCTCATCGGCCGGGGCGGACGGTCGGCTGCGCGCGGTCGATTCATCGCTGACCGAACGGCAACGCACCATCTTGAACGTCATTCGCGCGTCGGTCACCAGCCGTGGCTACCCGCCAAGCATCCGGGAGATCGGTGACGCCGTCGGCCTGACGTCGACGTCGTCGGTGGCGCATCAGCTGCGCACGCTGGAACGCAAGGGGTACCTGCGCCGTGACCCGAACCGCCCCCGGGCGGTCGACGTCCGCGGCGCCGATGACGACGTGGCGGCGCCGGCCACCGAGGTCGCCGGCTCGGACGCGCTGCCGGAGCCGACCTTCGTCCCGGTCCTCGGGCGCATCGCGGCCGGTGGCCCCATCCTCGCCGAGGAAGCCGTCGAGGACGTGTTTCCGCTGCCGCGCGAACTGGTCGGCGAGGGCACGCTGTTCCTGCTGAAGGTCGTCGGCGACTCGATGATCGAGGCCGCGATCTGTGACGGCGACTGGGTGGTCGTGCGGCAGCAGAACGTCGCCGACAACGGCGACATCGTCGCGGCCATGCTCGACGGGGAAGCCACCGTGAAGACGTTCAAGCGCGCGGGTGGTCAGGTATGGCTGATGCCGCACAACCCGGCGTTCGATCCCATTCCCGGTAACGACGCGACCGTGCTGGGCAAGGTCGTCACGGTGATCCGCAAGGTCTAGCCCCGTCGCGGGTCTCGGCCGCCTTCAGTCCGCCTTGACGAAGCCGTTGGCCTGCGCCACTTCTTCGCTGGAGAGCCAGATTTCGGCGAGCGTGTCGTGATAGAGCTCGCTGCCCGGCGTGTAGTACAGCCCGAAGCGGGCGCTCGCCTTGATCGGGTATCCGTCGGGCGCCTGGTAGGGGTCGTCGAGCGGTAGGTGGATGGTCGGGCGCCCGCCCGGGCCGAGCGCCGCACCGCTGTCGTCGTCGGCGGCCGCATGCCGCCCGCCGCGCTGCTCGGACGCCCCGACAGCTGCCGCCTCGGGCGCGACGGCTTCCGGGGCGGCTACCTCGGCCTCGGACACGTCCGCCGGGACGTGGGGCACCGCAACGTCCGGATGCTCGGGCTCGGACTCGGGCTCGGGGGCGGGAGCACCTTCCTCGAACCCGGCGTCGGGAGGCGTGTGGAGAACGGCGACATCGAGGTATTCGGCCTCCACGTAGTCGCTGTCGGCGTGGTCGGCTTCGGGGAGGTAGGCGGACCCGTGCTCGCCGTCGGCGTACCCGCCTTCGGCGTAATCCGCGTCGGCGTAATCGGATTCGGCGTATTCGGGTTCACCGTATTCGGGTTCGGCGTGCTCGGGTTCGGGGTAACCGGCCTCGCCTTCGGGGTAGCCGGCCTCCGACAGGGCCGCCGGCGAGACGGCGGAGAAGGAGTCTGTGTCGACCGCGTCGGGGTCCTCCTGCTCGAGCCCGAAGGAACCCTCGTCCGCGCCACCCCGGCGCCAGCTGACCCGCCCGGCCGCCTCAGCATCGGGGGCCGCGGGCTCGTGGGCGAAATGCTCGGTGGTCGCGTCCTCGTGTCCCCAGTGCTGGTCACCCACGGCGTCGTAGCCGACATCGAGGTCGCCGTGGGGCTCGTAGCCGGCGCCGTCGCCGGCCCGACGCCGGCGCCAACGGAAGGCCACCAGCCCCGCCAACACGATCAGCACCAGCACCGGAATGACGGCCAGCAGCCACCACGACTGCCAGGTGAATTTCTTGGGGTGCGTGGGCATCGCCGAGCTGCTCGGCTGGTTCTGGCCCGACACCTGCAGGCCGGAGAGCAACGGCGCCAGGTTGGCCGGATCCGTGCTGAACGTGTTCTTCGCCCGGTTCCACGAGACCTTGCCGCCGGCGAACTGCTGGGAAACGACGTCGCCGTCGACGGCCTGGTCGCCGACCGGCGCCCCCAGCTTGCCGGTCGGTCCGCGGAGCTTGTCCCACGCGGCCTTCATGGCCCCGCGGACCACGAAGGCGCCGTGCTCCGAGGTCCAGAAGATCACCGGCTTGTCGGCGCCGGAGAAGGTGACGATGCGGCTGGACGGGATGCCACCGTCGGACTCATTGGCGGTGGGGAAACCCAGGTCGCTGCCGGCCGGTCCGCCGAGCGACTCGTACTTGGCCAGGATGTTGGTTTCGACGGCGTTCGCGCCGGTGGCGGGGCTGAAGTACACCTTCCCGTTGGCGAAGTCCTGGACGATGCCGTCGCCGCCGATCGGATACTGCGCGCCCTTCTTGACCCCCAGGGGCCCATTAGGGCCGCCGGCCGCGCGCCAGGCCATGTTGATGGCCGCGGTGGGATCGATCGCCACCTGCAGACCCTTCAACTGGTCGGCCAGGGCCGGCGGCTCAGTGGTGAACTGCTTCGTCTGCCTGTTCCAGGAAACCTGACCGCCGCTGAATTTCTGGGCGGACACCTCGCCGTTGTACGTTTCGTCGCCGACCGGGACCCCGAGCACGCCGCCCGAACTGCCCAGCTTGTCCCAGGCGGCGTTGATCGCGCCGCGCACCACGAATGCGCCGTGGTCGGGCGTCCAGAAGATCACCGGCTTGTCGCTGGCCGAGAAGGTGACCACGCGGCTGTCGGGGCCGGCGAGGCCGGGCACTTCGTTGATGGCCGGGAAGCCCAGATCGCTGCCGGCGGGCCCGCCCAGCATCTCGTACTTGTCCAGGATCGGCCCGTAGACGAATTTCGCACCGGTCGCCGGGGTGAAGAACATCTTGCCGCCGTCGAAGTCCAGCGCGAAACCGTCGCCGGCGGGATAGACATCGCCCTTCCGGGCGCCCAGGGGTGACGAGTCGCCGCCGGCCTTCTCCCAGGCCGCCATCATGGCCGCCTCGGCGTCGCCGATGGGCGACGCCGACGCCGGTGGCGCCAGCAAGGCAGCGGCCATTGCTGCAGCGGCCAAGCTGACCAGCGCGCTCCCGACCAGCCTGCGCATGTGACCTCTCTGCCCGTTCACCAAGCCTCCCAGCCGACGGCTATTCCCCTATCAACGGCTGTGCCCATTCCGCACAGCCGGCGAGCGGGCCGCGGTCCGACCGCGGAGAAACAACCACGTTCCGAACCGCATATGCGCCGGGCTCGCATAACTTTGCTCCAGCCAACGAAAAATGCGAAGTCAGATCACGAATATTACAAAAACGGATACCACGCCGATGTCGAAATGATGCCGAGCCACGCTCAAATCGCGACCGGGCGCCCCGTCGCTCACGCGATGTTCGGCTAATCGCGCCGAATCCCGAACACGACGATCGCCCGCGCAATGAGGTACGCCTGGGGTGGCACGCAGCGATTCGGCGTTCGCAGGGGTTGCCGAACTTGACCAGGTGCTCGGAGCCGTCATGATTTTCGGCGCGACGATGCGTCATTGCCCGGGCGGCGCACCCAAAACACATGTGCCGACGGTACGTGAAGCCATTAACTCTTCAACGATCCACCCGAAAAACGGCCGCACGCCGGGCGCCGATCGGGTTTGCCGCCGAAGCGCCGAATTGCCCGGTCCGACGGCATTTCCAACCAACGGCGCTAGGGCTAGACCCCCAGGCTGCGGCCGATGATCTCTTTCATGATCTCGGTCGTTCCGCCATAGATGGTCTGCACCCTGGCGTCCAGATAGGCACGGGCAACGGGATATTCGCGCATGTAGCCGTAGCCGCCGTGCAGTTGCAGGCAACGGTCGATCAGGTGCACCTGCTTTTCGGTGGAGTACCACTTGGCCATCGCCGCCTGCTCCGCGGTCAGCTTCTTGTCCAGGTGCAGCCGGATGAATTCGTCGACCATCATGCGCACCACGGTCGCCTCGGTCGCCAGCTCGGCAAGCACGAAGCGGCTGTTCTGGAAGCTGCCGATCGGCTTGTTAAATGCCTTGCGCTCCTTGGTGTATTGCAACGTGTGTTCGAGCACCTGCTCCATCGCCGCGGCGGCCATGATGGCGATCGAGATGCGTTCCTGCGGCAGGTTCTGCATCAGGTAGATGAACCCCATGCCCTCCTGCCCCAGCAGGTTTTCGGCGGGCACCTTCACATCGGTGAACGACAACTCGGCGGTGTCCTGCGCGTCCAGCCCGATCTTGTCCAGGTGGCGGCCGCGTTCGAAGCCCTCCATGCCGCGTTCGACGACGAGCAGCGAAAAGCCCTGCGCCCCTTTGTCCGGATCGGTCTGGGCGACGACGATGACCAGGTCGGCGTTGATTCCGTTGGTGATGAACGTCTTTGCGCCGTTGAGCACGTAGTGGTCGCCCTGCTTGACCGCACGGGTCTTGATGCCCTGCAAGTCGCTACCGGTTCCCGGCTCGGTCATCGCGATCGCGGTGATGATCTCGCCGGTGCAGAACTTGGGCAGCCAGCGCTGCTTCTGCTCCTCGGTGGCCAACGCGAGCAGGTACGGCGCCACGATGTCGTTGTGCAGGCCGAAGCCGATGCCGCTGTAGCGACCGGCGGTGGTCTCCTCGGTGATGATCGTGTTGTACCGGAAGTCGGGGTTGCCCCCGCCGCCGTATTCCTCCGGCACCGCCATGCCCAAAAAGCCCTGCTTACCGGCCTCGAGCCACACGCCGCGGTCGACGATCTTGGCCTTCTCCCATTCGTCGTGATGCGGCGCGACATGGCGATCCAGGAAGCCACGGTAGGACTCACGGAACAGGTCGTGCTCCGGCTCGAAAAGAGTGCGCTGGTACTTGACGGCACTGCCCATGGGAATGACCTCCGGCGAAGGGGAACTCTGTCGCCCAACATATACCAACCAGACGGTTGGTCGGCAGTCGGCGGGGTCGGCCCGCCGGGCAGATCAGTGGGCCGAGAACTCTTGCAGCCGGCCGGCCAGCGCCACCGGCACCCGGGCCTTGATCCGGGTGCCCCCGGGGTTGTGCTCCTCCTGCTGGACGCGCCCGTCGGCGTGCAGCCGGGCGACCAGGTCGCCGCGGTGATAAGGGATCAGGACGTCCACGGCGGTGTCGGCGGGCACGGCCATCTCGCCCATCCGGCGCCGCAGGGCGTCGATGCCCTCGCCCGTGCGGGCCGAGACGAACATCGCGCCGGGCAGCGCATGCCGGAGCTTGGCCAGCATCAGACCACTCGCGGCGTCGACCTTGTTCACCACCAGCAGTTCGGGCGGCGGGTCACCATGATGGTCGGCGATGACTTCGGAGATCACCTCGCGCACCGCGTTGATCTGGGCCAGGGGGTTGACGTCGGAGCCGTCGACCACGTGCAACAACAGGTCGGCGTCGACGACCTCCTCCAGCGTGGAGCGGAACGCCTCGACCAGCTGGGTTGGCAAGTGCCGGACGAACCCGACGGTGTCGGTGAGTACCAGCGGGCGACCGTCTTCGAACTCGGCGCGGCGGGTGGTGGGCTCCAGGGTGGCGAACAATGCGTCCTGCACCAGCACACCGGCGCCGGTAAGCGCGTTGAGCAGGCTCGACTTGCCGGCGTTGGTGTAGCCGACGATGGCGACCGACGGCACGGCGCTGGCCAGCCGGCGGCTGCGCTGGGTGTCGCGGACCTGCTTCATGTCCTTGATCTCGCGGCGCAGCTTGGCCATGCGTTCGCGGACGCGACGGCGGTCGGTCTCGATCTTGGTTTCACCGGGACCGCGCAGGCCCACGCCTCCCCCGCTGCCGCCGGCGCGGCCACCGGCCTGCCGGGACATCGACTCACCCCAGCCGCGCAGCCGCGGCAACATGTACTCCATCTGGGCCAGCGATACCTGCGCCTTGCCCTCCCGGCTGGTGGCGTGCTGGGCGAAGATGTCCAGGATCAGCGCGGTGCGGTCGATGACCTTGACCTTCACCGCCTTTTCCAGCGCGGTCAGCTGCGCCGGGGACAGTTCACCGTCGCAGATCACGGTGTCGGCGCCGGTCGCCAGCACCACTTCGCGTAGCTCCTGGGCCTTCCCCGAGCCGATGTAGGTCGACGGGTCGGGCTTGTCGCGGCGCTGGATGAGCCCTTCGAGCACCTGGGAGCCGGCGGTCTCGGCAAGGGCGGCCAGCTCGGCCATGCTGGCCTCGCTGTCGGCGGCGGTGCCGTCGGTCCACACACCGACCAGCACGACGCGTTCCAGCCGCAGCTGGCGGTACTCGACTTCGGAGACGTCGGTGAGTTCGGTGGACAGACCGGCGACGCGGCGCAGCGCCGACCGTTCTTCCAGGGCGAGCTCGCCGGTGCTTGGCTCCGCGACTGCGGGAGCGTGATTTTGGAATTCAGGTTGTGTCATAGGCAATACAAGATGATGCACGGCGAATCGCCGCCGTGCACTCGAATTAACGCTCCTGCGCGTCCCACCATTCCTCGCTGACCTCCCCGTGCGCCACCAGTACCGACGGCCCCCTCAGGTAGCTGGTGGCGTCGGTGATCGTGACGACGACGTCACCGCCCGGCACCCGCACGGTCAGCGTGCCGGTGGCCGCACCGGCGGCGGCCAGGGCGGCGACGGTGGCCGCGACCGTGCCGGTGCCGCACGAGCGCGTCTCGCCCACGCCGCGCTCGTGCACCCGCATCCGCACCGCACCGTCAACGGGTGAGGTGAGGACTTCGACGTTGACCCCGTCCGGAAATTGGGCGTGGTCGAAGCTGACCGGTGCGGCCACGTCCAGCCGCGCCAACTCCTCGGCGGTCAGGCCGGGATCCACGCACGCCAGGTGGGGGTTGCCCACGTCGACCGCCAGGCCGGAGAACCGCCGGCCGCCGACGACCGCGCTTCCGGGACCGAGCGTGTTGGCCTTGCCCATGTCGACGCTGATCTCGGCACGGGTGGTGTCGGCGCGGTGCACGGTGATCGGCCGCGGGCCGGCCGGCGACCCCACCACGAACTCGTCGCGGGCCTCGAGCCCGCTGGCGCGCAGGTAGTGCGCGAACACCCGGACGCCGTTGCCGCACATCTGCGCGAGCGAGCCGTCGGCGTTGCGGTAATCCATGTACCAATCGGCCGAGGCCACTCCGTCGGGCAGCCGGTCGAGAACGCCGGCCGCCAGCGCGGCGCCGGCGGTGGTGACCCGCAGCACGCCGTCGGCGCCCAGCCCGCGCCGCCGGTCGCACAGGGCGGTCACCCGTGCCGCGGTCAGGTCGAGCGCGGCCTGTGCGTCCGGGAGCACCACGAAGTCGTTCTCGGTGCCGTGCCCCTTTGCGAATTGCACCTGCTCAGGATACGTGGCGCCAGGCTTGCAGGGCTTCGTCGACGAGCCGGGCGCCGTCGGCCCCGCCTTTTTCAGAGTCCAGCCAGCGGACCCGGTGGTCGCGGCGGAACCACGACCGCTGGCGTCGCACGTAGCGTCGGGTGCCCACGTACGTCTGCTCCCGCGCGTCGCGCAGCCGGTCGTCGCCGCCCCCGGCGTCGAGCGCCTCGATCACCTGCGCGTAGCCCAGGGCGCGCGAGGCGGTGACCCCGTCGCGAAGACCCTCTTCGAGCAGCGCGGCTACCTCGTCGACCAGGCCCTGGTCGAACATGGCGTCGGCGCGACGGGCCAGCCGCTTGTCGAGAGCCGTTGTCTGGCAGTCGAGTCCGACGATGGCGGCGTCCCACCTCGGAGCGCCGATGCGTGGCGCGGACGCGGCGAACGGCCGTCCGGTCAGCTCGATCACCTCGAGCGCCCGCACGGTGCGCCGCGCGTCCGTGGGCAGGATGGCCGCGGCCGCGGCGGGGTCGCGTCGGGCCAGCTCGGCGTGCAGGCCGCCGACCCCCACCTCGGCCAGCCGCTGTTCCCAGCGCGCCCGCACGGCCGGATCGGTGGCCGGGAACGACCAGTCGTCGAGCAGGGACTGGATGTAGAGCATGGAGCCGCCCACGATGATGGGCACGGCGCCGCGGGCCGCGATCGCCTCGACGTCCGCGGCCGCGGCGGCCTGGTAGCGGGCGACGGTCGCGGTCTCGGTGACGTCCAGGACGTCGAGCTGGTGATGCGGGATCCCGCGGCGTTGGTCGACGGGCAGCTTGGCGGTGCCGATGTCCATTCCGCGATACAGCTGCATCGCGTCGGCGTTGACGATCTCGGCGCCGCCCTCGAGCCGTTCCGCGATGTCGAGCGCCAGTTGCGACTTGCCCGTTCCGGTGGGGCCGATGATCGCCAGCGGTCGCACGGCCACCTCAGAGCTGCCAGGCACCGGCGAAGTAGCCCACGCCGTAGGGCGCACCCCGGTACAGCTCCTTGGCCGTCCGTGGTCCCGGCGCGGCCAGGCCGGCCAGCACCTGGAAGGCGACCCGGCCCAGGATCTGCCGCGGCAACCGGCCCAGGGCGGCGACGTCGCCGGTTGCCAGCGCGTCGTCGAGCGCCCGCTGCGCGTCGGCGTTGCCGGGGTCGTACCCGCCGGGGGCGGCCGGGGTGAGGGTGTTGGCGCCGTCGGCGACCACCAACACCCCGATCGGCTCGGGTGACGCGTCGATCTCGGCGCGCAACCGCCGTCCGCGGTCCAGCGCGGTCTCGGCGTTGCGGTCGGCGGAGTAGACCCGTGCTTGCGCGGTGGCGTCGGGGCGGACCTTGCCGCGGAGCCAGGCGGCCAGCAACACGCACACGGGCAGCTCGACGGGCGACTCGTCGTCGGCGCGCGGGGACAGCCGGACCCGGAGGTCCACGCCGAAACCCGCGAAAGCGCCGGCCGTGTCGGGCCCGAACGCCTCGTCACGCCCGGCGGTCCCGATGACGGTCCACGCCACGGGCAACAGCGCAGCCGCCGCCAGCACCGCGGCCGCCAGGTCGGTCACCTCCGCGGCGGCGGCTCCGGCGAGCTCGGGCACCAGCAGCGGCGCCGATGGAACGATCGCGATGCCGCTGAGCACGCCACCAAACTAACGTTTCGCCGGCGCGGCGTGTTCAGGCCTCGGCTCTCGCCGCCATGACGGGACCGCTAAGAGGGTCGGACTCACCGTCGCCGGACGACCAGGGGTCCGCCGTGACGTCTCCGGTGTCACGGCCGACCTGCGCGACCATGGTGGCGGCCTCCCCGCGGGCCAGCGCGATCGTCGCCACGATCACCACCGCCACCGCCGCGACCAGCACGAAGGCCTTGGGTCCCGTGGCGTTCAGCGTTTCGCCGAGCACGAAGATCCCAAGCAGGCCGGCCACCACGGGCTTGGCCACGGTCATCGTCGGCATGGAGGCCGTCAGCGCGCCGGCGCGGAACGCCGACTGCTGGAAGATCATCCCGGTCAGCGCCAGCAGCAACCAGGGCACGAATTCGGGTGCGCTCAACACGGCCAGCGGGCCGGCCTCGCCCACCTCGACGATGCCCTTGGTCAGCACCGCGAACAGGGCCAAAGCGGAGCCCGCCACCACCGCGAGCAGTGCGGCCGCCATCGGGCTGCCCGACCAGATCCGCGCGGCCACCACGCACGCCACCAACAGCGGCACCATCACCGCGGCCACGACGGCCCACGTGCCGACCGCCGCGCGCTGATCGCCGGAGGCCGGGTCGCCCACGATGATGACCACCGCCAGGGCGCCGGCCAGTATCACCGCCCAGATCCACTCCCAGCGGGTCACCCGCCGCCTGGTCAGGCGCGCATAGATCGGCAGCGCGAACAGCAGCGCGGTCACCTGCAGCGCGGTCACCAGCACTACCGAGCCCCAGGCCAGGGCCCCGGCCTGCAGGCTGTAATTGACGATCGCCGCCGCGCCCCCCAACCACCACCGGGTGTCCCGCAGCGACATGCGGAACAACTCGAGATGGCCGACGTCTTTGTCCGTGATCTCCTGCGCCGAGCGCTGGCGGATCACATCGCCGACCGCGGACGCCAGCGCCGCGCACAATGCGATCAACGCCGCGACATCAACCTTCGACATAGCGACCCCTCACCTCAAAAGTGCCCCGACCAGCTTTCCCTGGGGCAAGGGCAAATACACCCAAAATTTGCATTCAATTCAGCAACAACCGTATGACGTTGACCACGCCACCGGCGTTCAGCGAAACACCCTCTGTTGATACTTCACCAACCTATGGAGACGCTGTGGGTCACGCTGCGATCGGGTAACGGCGGCAGCTGCCGAACGCCCGCCGATCGCGATCCACGGCGCCGACGCCAACGCCGGCAAAGCGGCGATGTCCGCCCGGGGATGGTTTCTGAGTGCGAGTGGGGGTAGGACAGGTGTCATACCCGATGCGCCCACGCCGATTCGTCCCAAGCGGGAAGATCACTGGTGGCGGCGCACGGGCCGCCAAGCTGCTTGAATACTGTTGAGCAGCTGTTGGGAGGGCCGCGACGGCCAGCCCACCGGTGCAGCAGACGGTGCCGCTACGCGCGGCAGGTGCGCGGGACAGCGACCGCGCGAAGGGTAGGTGACGAGCGAATGACGGCTGACGAACCCCACGGCGCAGAGCCGGCTGGGCCGGTGCCCCGACCGGTGCCGGGCCCGGTGCCACGCCCGGGCCCACGTCCCGGTCCCCGGCCGGTGGCCTCGGGGCCGCGGCCCGCCGTCCACCCGGTGCCGGCGCCGCCCACCAGCGATCCGCATCGGTTCGGGCGCGTCGACGACGACGGCACGGTGTGGCTGATCACCGCCGACGGCGAACGCGTGGTCGGCTCCTGGCAGGCCGGCGACGCCGAAGCCGCCTTCGCCCACTTCGGCCGCCGCTTCGACGACCTGAGCACCGAGGTCACGCTCATGGAGGAGCGGCTCGCGGCGGGCACCGGCGACGCCCGCAAGATCAAGGCCCACGCCTCCGAGCTCGCCGAGAGCTTGCCGACCGCGGCCGTACTGGGCGACATCGACGCGCTCGCACGCCGGCTCACCAGCCTCATCGACCAGGTGGAGGCCACCGTCGCCGCGGAGCGCTCGCGCCGCGACGAGCATCGCGCCGCCCAGACCGCGCGCAAGGAGGCGCTGGCCGCCGAGGCCGAGGAGTTGGGCGCCAACTCCACGCAGTGGAAGGCCGCCGGCGACCGGCTGCGGGCCATCCTCGACGAGTGGAAGACCATCAACGGCCTGGACCGCAAGGTCGACGACGCCCTGTGGAAGCGCTATTCGGCGGCCCGGGAGGCGTTCAACCGGCGGCGGGGGTCCCATTTCGCCGAACTGGACCGCGAACGCCTGGGCGTTCGCCAGGCGAAGGAACGACTCTGCGAACGGGCCGAGGAGCTGTCCGATTCGACGGACTGGACGTCCACCAGCGCCGAATTCCGCAAGCTGCTCACGGAGTGGAAGGCGGCGGGCCGAGCCGCCCGCGACGTCGACGACGCGCTGTGGCGGCGGTTCAAGGCGGCCCAGGACGTCTTCTTCACGGCCCGCAACTCGGCGACGGCGGAGAAGGACGCGGAGCTGCGGGCCAACGCCACCGCCAAGGAGGCCCTGCTGGCCGAGGCGGAGAGGATCGACACCAGCAACCACGACGCGGCCAGGGCGGCGCTGCGTTCGATCGCCGACAAGTGGGACGCGATCGGCAAGGTGCCGCGGGAGCGGTCAGCCGAATTGGAGCGCCGCCTGCGCGCGGTCGAGAAGAAGGTGCGCGATGCGGGCGAGGCCGATTGGTCCGATCCGCAGGCGCAGGCCCGCGCCGAGCAATTCCGCACCCGCGCCGAACAATACGAGCAGCAGGCCGAGAAGGCCGCGGCGGCGGGCCGCACCAAAGAGGCCGAAGAGGCCAGGGCCAACGCCGAACAGTGGCGGCAATGGGCGCAGGCGGCCGCGCAGGCGCTGACCCGTAAGCCCTAGGCTTCGGAGTCCCCGGAGGTCCGGTCCGTAGATCCGCCCAGGCTGTCGAGCAGCGTCATCGACTGCTGCTGGGCCGCGACCCGGCGCCGCTCCTCCTCGGCCGCGAGTTGCACGATGGTCCGCGACCACACCACCCGGGCCCATTGGTAGGTCAGCACGAGGACGACGATCCACGCCGCGATCAGCCCGACCCCGGGGCCCGGGTGCCCCGCGGCCACGGTCTGGCGCGACCAGATGGCTAGCATCCCCGCCGCGCCGGCGAGCGCCGAACCCGCCAGCGCGACCCAGGCCAGCGCCCAACGCCGGGTCACCAACGCCAGCATGGAGAACCCGACGCCGAAAACGAGTGTCAGCCAGGCGAAGACGCGCGACGGCAGCGCCACCGCGGCCGCGCCGGCGCCGTGGCTGCTGAACAACACGTCCCAGCCCCGCACCGAGCCGGTGTGCGGCAGGATGAACGATCCCAGCAGCACGAAGACCAGGATCGCCACGACGAAACCGCGTGGGCCCGGGTCGAATCCGCGCGCGACGCGGCGCTCGGCGGCCTCGATTTCGCTCCGCAGGGCGTGAAAATGCGGGTGTTCTTCGTTCATCGGGCACATCCAAGGGATTCGGTGGGGTCCGTCGGGCCGGGCGGTCCGACGGCGGGCATGCCGAGACCGACGCCGCCGCGGCGCTGCCCGGCGGCGTGCGCGTCTCCCGCGCGGGTCCGGCGATGACTGAGGATGCCCGCGTCGGCGATGAGGTGGTGCGGCGCGGCCTGGGTGATCACCGCGGTGACGACGTCCCCCGGCCGCACCCGGTCGTCGGCGCCGAAGTGCACCAGGCGGCCATCGCGGGCGCGGCCGGTCATCCGGGAAGTGCGGGTGTCCTTGCGCCCCTCGCCGGCGGCGACCAGCAATTCGACGGTCCGACCGACCAGCGCCCGATTGCCCTCCAGCGAGATCTGTTCCTGCAGCTCGACCAGCCGCTCGTAGCGCTCCTGCACAACGGCTTTCGGGAGTTGCCCGTCGAGCTCGGCGGCCGGCGTGCCGGGCCGCTTGGAGTACTGGAAGGTGAACGCGGCCGCGAACCGGGCCTGCCGCACCACGTCCAGGGTTTCCAGGAAGTCCGCTTCGGTCTCGCCGGGGAACCCGACGATCAAGTCGGTGGTGATGGCGGCGTGCGGCATGGCCGCGCGGACGCGGTCCAGGATGCCGAGATAGCGCTCGGCGCGGTACGAGCGCCGCATGGCGCGCAGCACCCGGTCCGAGCCCGACTGCAGCGGCATGTGCAGGGCGGGGCAGACGTTCGGCGTCTGCGCCATGGCCTCGATGACGTCGTCGGTGAATTCGGCCGGATGCGGGGAGGTGAACCGCACGCGTTCCAGGCCGTCGATGTCCCCGCAGGCCCGCAGCAGCCGCGCGAACGCGCCGCGATCGCGCGGCAGCGTCGGGTCGGCGAACGACACCCCGTAGGCGTTGACGTTCTGGCCCAGCAGCGTGACTTCGAGCACGCCGTCGTCCACCAGCGCCCTCACCTCGGCCAGGACGTCGGCCGGGCTGCGGTCGACCTCCTTGCCCCGCAGCGAGGGGACGATGCAGAAAGTGCAGCTGTTGTTGCACCCGACGGAGACCGAAACCCAAGCGGCGTAGGCGGATTCGCGTGCGCTCGGCAGCGACGACGGGAACTCCTGCAGCGACTCGGCGATCTCCACCTGGGCGGTCTTGTTGTGCCGGGCGCGTTCGAGCAGCGCGGGCAGCGACCCGATGTTGTGCGTGCCGAATACGACGTCGACCCAGGGCGCCTTGCGCAGCAACGCGTCCCGGTCCTTCTGGGCCAGGCAGCCCCCGACCGCGATCTGCATCTCAGCGTTGGCGCGCTTGCGCGGCGCCAGGTGGCTGAGGTTGCCGTACAACTTGTTGTCGGCGTTCTCCCGGACCGCGCAGGTGTTGAAGACGACGACGTCGGCGTCGGCACCCTCGACGGCCCGCTGATAGCCGGCGGCCTCCAGCAGACCCGCCAGCCGCTCGGAGTCGTGGACGTTCATCTGGCAGCCGTAGGTGCGGACTTGATACGTCCGCGCCGAAACCACCACTGAAGTCACGGAGCCATGGTACGGCGGCCGGTCGGCCCGAGAGAAACCGCACGTCAGCGGGCTAGACCCGGCGACGCTCCCGTTCGGCGGCCAGCTCGGCGAGGACGACCTCGCAGGCCAGGTTCTGGCTGTAGCCGCGCCGCGCGAGCATCCCGACCAGCCGGCGGGTGATTCGCGCGTCGTCGCCGTCCAGCGTCTCCCGGCGCAGCTTGGCCCGCACCAACTGCTCGGCCCGGTCCCGCTCGGCCCCGGCGTCGATCCCGGACAGCGCCGCGGCGATCACGTCCCTGTCCACACCCTTGGTGTGCAATTCGGCGGCCAGGGCCCGCTTGCTCTTTCCCGCCTTCGCCCGGCGGCCCTGCACCCACTGCTGCGCGAAGTCGGTGTCATCGACCAGGCCGACGGCGGCCAGCCGGTCGAGCACGGAAGCGCTGACGTCCTCGGGGTAACCGCGTTTCGCCAGCTGACCGTGCAGCTCGGCGCGGGTGCGCGCCCTCGCGGTGAGCAGGCGCAGGCACAGCGTCCGCGCCTGCTCCTCGCGGGACGGCTCAGAAATCGACGGGGGCGGGCAGGACGCTGTCATCGGACAAGCCATCGGTGACGACCGGGCCAATGCCGAGCTTCTCCTTGATCTTCTTCTCGATCTCGTTGGCCACCTCGTCGTTTTCCATCAGGAAGGTGCGGGCGTTCTCCTTACCCTGACCGAGCTGCTCGCCCTCATAGGTGAACCAGGAACCGGACTTGCGGATGAAGCCCTGCTCCACGCCCATGTCGATCAGCGAGCCTTCCCGGCTGATCCCCCTGCCGTAGAGGATGTCGAATTCGGCCTGCTTGAACGGCGGCGACACCTTGTTCTTGACGACCTTGACGCGGGTGCGGTTGCCGACCGCGTTGGTGCCGTCCTTGAGCGTCTCGATCCGACGCACGTCCATGCGCACCGACGCGTAGAACTTCAGGGCCTTTCCACCCGTGGTGGTTTCCGGGCTGCCGAACATCACGCCGATCTTCTCGCGCAGCTGGTTGATGAAGATCGCGGTGGTGCCCGAATTGTTCAGCGCGCCAGTCATTTTCCGCAACGCCTGGCTCATCAGCCGGGCCTGCAACCCGACGTGGCTGTCACCCATCTCGCCCTCGAGCTCCGCACGCGGCACCAGCGCCGCCACCGAGTCGATGACCAGGATGTCCAGCGCACCGGACCGGATCAGCATGTCGGCGATCTCGAGGGCCTGCTCCCCCGTGTCGGGCTGGCTGACCAACAGGGAATCGGTGTCCACGCCGAGCTTCTTGGCGTAATCGGGGTCCAGGGCGTGCTCGGCGTCGATGAACGCCGCGACGCCACCGGCGGCCTGGGCGTTGGCCACCGCATGCAGGGCGACGGTGGTCTTACCCGACGATTCCGGGCCGTAGATCTCCACGACCCGGCCGCGGGGCAGACCGCCGATGCCCAGGGCCACGTCCAGTGCGATGGATCCGGTCGGGATGACCGAGATCGGCTGACGCATCTCGTCGCCGAGACGCATCACCGAGCCTTTGCCGTAGCTCTTTTCGATCTGGGCCATCGCCAGTTCGAGAGCCTTCTCGCGGTCGGGGGCTTGCGCCATGGTGCCTCTCCTATGGTTCGGTGTGTTCGGTGACCGGTGTCGGTCGGTTGGCCGTGACACTAGAGAGGGCCACCGACAAGTTGACTCACCGAACGTTTCCCACAGTAGCCGAACACCTGTTCGATTCAAGCGGACACGCCGAACCCGGTGACAGCGTGTGGCAACATCTGCCACCGAAAGGCGCTGACGGGGCCGGCAACGCCTGACCACGACCGGGGGCGGGCCTCCCCTGAAGAGGCCCTGAAGAAGCTGGGTTGCGCGGATATGGACATCTCTGCCGAACTCGCCGAAATATCCTCCTGCCAAGGGTTTTTCGCGGTGACGGTGGGCGGCGACGCGGCCGGATGGCACCCGGTCGCCCGGTCCTACGCAGACGGCTTCGCGGATTTGGTCGACGCCACCGCCGGCCGCTATCGCACGACGGACCTGCGGATCGCGGCCTCGCTGGTCCAGCTCGGTCACGCCGCCCGCCTGTGGTCACCGCTGCTCGCCTGCGCGCTGGGCCACGGGGTGATCCCCGATCTCGACGACCTGCAACGCGCCGACAACGGGGCGCAATTACGGTTGCCCGCACCCGTGGGACGGGCCGTCGACCGGCCGTCGGCGAGGTTGCTCTACGGCATCGTCGTCGAACAGCACATGCAGCCGCTCGCCGCCGGACTGCGGGTCAAGCTGGCGCCGGCCCTGCTGGCGGGCAACATCGCCTCCGCGCTCGTCGGGGCATCCCGGGCCCTGCTCTCGGCGCGGCCCGCCCTGCGCGGCCCGATCGTCGAGATCACGAACTCGCTGCTGGACACCGGCACGCTGGCGGGGTCCGGCGTCGTCACCGGTTCCGGCTTCAGGCGGCGCAGTTGCTGCCTGTTCTACCGCCTGCCCTCGGTGTGCGGCGACTGCGTGTTCGGCCGAACACCGCGCCGCACCCGTGGATAACCGGATTCACCACTGGTCGCGCGGCACGTCGAAGTCGACGCACAGGGCCCGCCACACGTCGCGGGGCTCGACCCCGTCCTCGATCGCCTGGGCGGCGGTGCGGCCGCCGAAATCGGTCAGCACGTGGTCGGCCAGCACCGAAGAGCCGTACGCCGCACCGAACCGCAGGACCACCCGTTCGTTGAATTCCGTTAGCCGCACGCCAGCAAGATACCCATCGGGCAGGGATCGGACACCGGCCCCGTCACCGCCAGCTGGCCGGCAGGTCGGTCCAGTGGTTGGGGCAGAAGTCCTGGACGGCCTCGGACATGGTGGTCCGCGCACGCTCCGCCGACATCCGGGAGCGCAATTGCATGAAGGCGTATTCGACCGGCTGCAAGCCCTGTTGAGCGGCGGCCGGGTCGTCCATCAATTGGCACGCCTGCTGCTCGTCGCCGCTGTCGGCGCGCGCGACGCCCGAGCTGAACATCAAGGCCAGAAGCAGGCCGCCGGCGGCGATCGCCCTCATTGTCATTGCCCTCCCGTCGCGGTCCGGCCCGTCATCCCGTCCGGGCGAGCGCTTCGTGGCACACGCGGACCGGATCGGCCACACTGGCGATGCTAGCGGCGGCGGATCGGGCGGCCGCCCGATAACGCGGCGACGACAGCACCTCGTTGACCGCGGCCACCAGCGCCTCGGGGGTCGGCGGCCGGATCAGCCGGCCGCTGCCCTGTCGGACCACCCGGTTGGCCATCTCCCACTGATCACCGCCCCCGGGCACCACCACCAGCGGCACCCCCGCCAGCAGCGTCTTGGCCACCATGCCGTGCCCACCGCCGCAGATCACCAGGTCGGCGTGCGTCAGCAGCTCCGCCTGGCTGCCCAGCCCGACCACCGCCCACGGCGGCACCCGCAGATCCGCCCCGCCCAGCCGCGAGACCACCAGCCGCGATCCGGCCGGGAGCGTCTCCCCGGGCCGCAGGTGAGCCAGCGCGACCTCGGCCAGTCCCTCGGTCCCGGTCAACGCGGTCGACGGCGCGACCACCACCACGGGCCCCGAGCCGGGCGGGATTTCCAGCACCCGATCGGTCGGTTCGAAGTGCAGGGGCCCCACCAGCACGGCCTCCGCCGGCCAGTCCGGCCGCGGCACCTCGAGGGCCGGCAGGGTGGCGATCAGGCGCCGCAGCGGCCCGGGGTCACGGGCCGGCAGCCCGATCTCCACCCGCACGGCGGCGCGCTGACGCAGGCCCGCGCGCCAGGATCGCGCGGTGAGCGCGCGCATGATCGCATCGCGGAGCCGGCCGCGCAGCCCGGTGCCCGGCGCCAGCCCGCTGCCTATCGGCGGCAACCCCTTCGACGGCAGGTACAGCGGATGCGGGTCGAGCTCGATCCAAGGGATGCCCAACAGCTCCGCGGCCATGCCACCAGCGGCGGTGATGACGTCGGACACCACCAGGTCGGGCGCCAGGTCGCGCAGCGCCGGCGCATTGAGGACGGCCATCCGCGCCGCCCGCCGATGGATGCGCGCCCCGGCGTCGACGTCGTCGTCGGTGGCCACGAGCCCGTCCAGCACGGCGGCGTCGATGCCGGCGGCGCGGGCGGTGTCGATCCACTCCGCGCCGGTGAACAGTGTCGGCTCGTCGCCGGCGTCGGCGAAGCGTTTGCACAGCGCGATCGCGGGAAACGAGTGACCGGGATCCGGCCCGGCGACAACAGCGACACGCATCGGCCTCACCCTGCCACAGCGCGCGACTCCCACGCTCGCCTACGCTGGCAGTCATGACCGAGCTGACCGGTACAGCCGTTGCGAACACCCGCACGGTCGAGGGCTTTCTGAATGCCCTGCAGGACGGGGATTACGACGCCGCCGACGCGGCACTGGACGACAACCTCGTCTACGAGAACGTCGGGTTGCCGACGATTCACGGCCGAGCCAGGGCCATGAAGCTGTTTCGCCAGATGGACGGCCGGGCGGCCTTCGAGGTGAAGATCCATCGCATCGCCGCCGACGGCGTGGGGGTGCTCACCGAGCGCACCGACGCCCTCATCTTCGGCCCGGTGCGGCTTCAGTTCTGGGTGTGCGGCGTGTTCGAGGTCCACGACGGGCGAATCACGTTGTGGCGCGATTACTTCGACTTCTTCGACATGTTCAAGGCCACCCTTCGTGGCCTGGCGGCCGTGGTGCTGCCGTCGCTCAAAGCGACGTTCTAGCCGCGGTCATCAGCTGGCGCCGCGCAGCCCGCCGAGTTCGTCGAAAGCCTGCGCCCAGCCGACCAGGCGGTCGGTCGCCCCGGCCAGCTCGGCGCGGTAGCGCTGCGAGGCTGCCAACTGGTCGCCGTTGGCCGACGACACCAATTGGGCTGCGGCGGTGACCATTTCGTTGTACTGGCGCACGCCGGCGCTCAGCTGTGCGGTGAACGCGTTGATGGTGGGCACCAGATACGACCGCGACGATTCGCTGGACTGCGCCGCGCGCTCCATCGACACCACCTCCGCGGCGGTGGCCGCCATGGCCGCCGAGGTCTTGTTGGCGGCCGCGGTCAGGTCGCGGATCTCGGCCGTGGGCAACATGGAGCCCCGCTCGATCACGTTCAGCAGCGACAGGAAACCGCGTTCGGAGGCGCCCAGCGCGTACATCGCGGGCCGCGCCGCCGAGCCGGGCGGCGGCAGGCGACGGACGTTCGTGGGGCGCGGTGTGGGCAGCGGCTCGGAACGCAGCCACCGGTAGCGGAACAACAACAGCGTCGCGGGGATGGCCATGATGACCGCAACGGCGCCGGTGATCTCCAGCAGCAGCGCGAACCATCCCCAGGCCGCCAGCAGCATCGTCACGGCCGCCCAGAACACACAGCCGGCGCTGAAGATCAGGCCCCAGCGCAGCGCGCGGCGACGGCGCCGCAGCAGTCGCGCGCGGGGGTCCGCGGCGGCGCTGATCTTCTGGGCCACCAGGCCCGACAGGTCGGCGGCGGTGGCCAGCCCACGCCCGAGCAAGGTGCGCCAGAGCCCCCGCTGCGTCTCGGTCACCGCCACGACACCGCGCTACTGGCCAAAGGGCTTCTCGGTGGCCGCGCCCCCGGTGGTCTCGGCGGGCGCGGCGGCCGCCTCCGGAGTGGCCCCGGCGGCGGGGGTCGCCCCGGTCGGCAAGGCCTCGCCGCGCATCGACGCGCGGATCTGCTCCAGCCGGGAATGACCGGCCATCTGCACCCCGGCCTGCTCGACCTCGAGCATGCGGCCCTGCACCGAGCCCTGCGCGAGCTCGGCGGCCCCGACCGCGTTGGCGTAGCGGCGTTCGATCTTGTCGCGCACCTCGTCGAGGTTGGGCACGTTGCCGGGCGCGGCGATCTCGCTCATCGACCGCAGCGAGGCGCTCACCTGTTCCTGCATCTTCGCCTGCTCGAGCTGGCTGAGCAGCTTGGTGCGCTCGGCGATCTTCTGCTGCAGCACCATCGCGTTCTGCTCGACCGCCTTCTTGGCCTGGGCGGCCGCGTTCAGCGCCTGATCGTGCAGCGTCTTGAGGTCCTCGACGCTCTGCTCGGCGGTCACCAGCTGGGCCGCGAACGCCTCGGCGGCGTTGTTGTATTCGGTGGCCTTGGCGGCGTCGCCGGCTGCGGTGGCCTGGTCGGCGAGCGTGAGGGCCTGACGCACGTTGACCTGCAGCTTCTCGATGTCGGCGAGTTGCCGGTTGAGTCGCATCTCGAGCTGACGCTGGTTGCCGATCACCTGCGCCGCCTGCTGGGTCAGCGCCTGATGCGTGCGTTGCGCTTCCTCGATGGCCTGCTGGATCTGCACTTTGGGGTCGGCGTGCTCGTCGATCTTCGCGTTGAACAGCGCCATGAGGTACTTCCACGCTTTGACGAACGGATTGGCCATGAGTGAGCTCCACCTTCGCTTCTTGTGGGCCGGAGGGTCCCGGGATGGGCCCGTCGCTTGTCGCTCAATTTAGTGGGTCGGGGCCGATCGCCCTACCCCTGACGCAGGATCCCTGGCGCGGGCGGCGCTCAGGCGATCGCCAGCGAGGCCACCGGCGGGATGACGACCTTGGTGTCGGCGTCGATGCTGGGACCGCGCAGCCCGTCGGCGAGCACCCGCTCCACGCCGGCCATCCGCTCGCCGGCGTCGATCAGGACCGACGACAGCGGCACCTGTAGCGCGTCGCAGATCGCGTTGAGCAGCTCGCTGGAGGGCTCCTTGCGCCCGCGCTCGACCTCGGACAGATAGCCCAGGCTCACCCGCGCCGAATCGGACACCTCGCGCAGCGTCCGGCCTTGCGTCATCCGGGCCTCCCGCAGCACGTCGCCGATGACCTCGCGCACCAATGGCGGCATTTTCCGCCCTCCTTCGTCCAGTCAGCCCGCCGGAGCGAAAACGGCCCCGTTCGGCAGGCGCTCATTACGTGGAACGCGGGCGGCGGGGTCTTGGTTCCCGTTCGGCGGCCACAGATTCAGTCGGCCGCCCGGCGCACTTCCCTGACGGTCGACACCACGTAGTCGATGCCGGTGACGATGGTCAGCACGATGGCCGCCCCCATCACCACCGCCGCCGCCACGCGGAAGGGCCCGGACACGGGCAGGATGAACAAACCGATCGCCACCGACTGCACCACGGTCTTGACCTTGCCGCCCCAGCTGGCGGGGATGACGCCGCGGCGAATCACGGCCAGGCGCAGCACCGTCACGCCGAACTCGCGGGCCAGGATCACCACCGTGACCCACCAGGGCAGGTCGCCGAGCATCGACAGCCCGATCAACGCCGACCCGATCAGCGTCTTGTCCGCGATCGGATCGACGAACGCGCCGAATTCGGTCGCCATTCCGTAGTTGCGGGCCAGCAGGCCGTCCAGCCGGTCGGTGATGACCGCGAGCGTGAAGATCACGAAAGCCACGACCCGGAAGGCGATCTCGTGCCCGTCCTTGGCGAACAGCGCGAGCAGGAAGACCGGGACCAACACCAGTCGCAGCAGCGTCAGCGTGTTGGCGAGATTTGCGATGTGGACGCGGCCTGGGGGTCCCGTCACCGGACCCGTTTGCGGCTGCCCCGACACGGCAACAGAATAACTGTTGGTCAGCACGCCCGTCCCCGATGCCGATACTGTTAGCCGTGACCGAAAGTTCGCAGGACTGTCTGGTGCGACGCGCGCGAACCTCCGATGTCCCCGCCATCAAGCGACTCGTCGACACCTACGCCGGCAAGATCCTGCTGGAGAAGAACCTGGTGACGCTGTACGAGGCGGTCCAGGAGTTCTGGGTGGCCGAGCGCGGGGGTGAAGTCGTCGGGTGCGGCGCGCTGCACGTGATGTGGTCCGACCTGGGCGAGATCCGCACGGTCGCGGTGGACCCGGCGATGACCGGCCACGGCATCGGCCACGCGATCGTCGACCGGCTGCTGGCGGTCGCGCGCGAGCTGCAGCTCAAGCGGCTGTTCGTGCTGACGTTCGAGACCGAGTTCTTCGGCAAGCACGGGTTCACCGAGATCGAGGGCACGCCGGTGACCGCCGAGGTGTTCGAGGAGATGTGCCGCTCCTACGACATCGGGGTCGCCGAGTTCCTGGACCTGAGCTACGTCAAGCCCAACATCCTGGGCAACTCCCGCATGCTGCTGGTGCTCTAGCCGGGTGATTGCCGCTACTCGTCGGGGTCACCGCCGTCGGCGTCGCTGCCGCCCCGGATCAACGCCAGCGTTCCGGCCAGCTCGTCGGGCTTGACCAGCACCTCGCGCGCCTTCGACCCCTCGCTGGGCCCGACGATGCCGCGGGTCTCCATCAGGTCCATCAGCCGGCCGGCCTTGGCGAAGCCGACGCGCAGCTTGCGCTGCAGCATCGACGTGGAGCCGAACTGGCTGGACACCACCAGCTCGACGGCCTGCAGGAACACGTCCATGTCGTCGCCGATGTCGGGGTCGACGTCGGTGCGTTCGCCGGTGGGCTTGGCGGTGGTGACGCCGTCGGTGTATTCGGGCTCGGCCTGGTCCTTGCAGGCGCTGACGACGGCGTGGATCTCCTCGTCGGTGATGTAGGCGCCCTGCAGGCGCAGCGGCTTGCTGGCGCCCATCGGCAGGAAGAGGCCGTCGCCCATGCCGATCAGCTTCTCGGCGCCCGCCTGGTCCAGGATGACCCGGCTGTCGGTCAGCGACGACGTGGCGAACGCCAGCCGCGACGGCACGTTGGTCTTGATGAGCCCGGTGACGACGTCCACCGACGGGCGCTGGGTGGCCAAGACCAGGTGAATGCCCGCCGCACGCGCCTTCTGGGTGATCCGCACGATGGCGTCCTCGACGTCGCGGGGCGCGGTCATCATCAGGTCGGCCAGCTCGTCGACGATCGCCACGACGTACGGGTAGGGGCGGTATTCGCGCTGGCTGCCCAGCGGCGCGGTGATGGCCCCGGAGCGCACCTTGGCGTTGAAGTCGTCGATGTGGCGCACCCGGGAGGCCTGCATGTCCTGGTAGCGCTGCTCCATCTCCTCGACCAGCCACGCCAGCGCGGCGGCCGCCTTCTTGGGCTGGGTGATGATCGGTGTGATCAGGTGCGGGATGCCCTCATACGGCGTCAGCTCCACCATCTTCGGGTCGATCAGGATCATCCTGACCTCCTCCGGCGTGGCCCGGGTCAGCAGCGACACCAGCATGGAGTTGACGAAGCTCGACTTACCCGAGCCGGTGGAGCCGGCGACCAGCAGGTGCGGCATCTTGGCCAGGTTGGCCGAGATGAAGTCGCCTTCGATGTCCTTGCCCAGCCCGATCACCAGCGGGTGGTGGTCGCGGCGGGTCGACGGCGCGGTCAGCACGTCGGCCAGCCGCACCATCTCCCGGTCGGTGTTGGGCACCTCGATGCCCACGGCGGACTTGCCGGGGATCGGCGCCAGCATGCGCACGCTCTCGGTGGCCACCGCGTAGGCGATGTTCTTCTGCAGCGCGGTGATCTTCTCCACCTTGACGCCGGGCCCGAGCTCGACCTCGTAGCGGGTGACGGTCGGCCCCCGCGTGCAGCCGGTGACGGCGGCGTCGACCTTGAACTGGGTGAGCACCTCGCTGATGGCGTCGGCCATGACGGTGTTGGCGGCGCTGCGTTTCTTGGGCGGGTCACCGGCGACCAGCAGGTTCAGCGAGGGCAGGGTGTAGGGACCCTCGACGACGCGGTCGAGCACCTCGGTCTTCTTCTTGTCGCGGCGGCGGCTCTTCCCGATGGCCGGTTCCGGCGTGGTGGGGATGTCGTCTTCGTTGTCGCGCAGGGCGGGCGCCGGGTCCGCCGCCGACCACGCGTGCGGCTCGTCGACGGGGGCGGGCACGCCCTCGTCGTCGAGGCCGTCGGAGAAGTCTTCGGAGGGATAGGAATCGGCATAGGAATCGGCGTCGTCGTAGTCGTCGTAGCCGTATTCGTCGTCGTCGCCGAGCAGTCGGGCGCCGAACATGTTGCGGACCGCGTCGGGCACCTCCCGGATGGTCGTCCCGGTGAGCAACAGCAGCCCGAACATGAAGCCGATGAACAGCAACGGCGCCGCGATCCACGCCGTCAGCCCGTCCGACAGGGGGCCCCCGATGGCGAAGCCGACGAATCCCGCCGCGCGGCGCCGGGCCTCCGGGTCCTCGGGCGAGCCGGACCACAGATGGCGCAGCCCCAGCACGGAAAGGGCGATCAGGGTGGCGCCCAGGATCAGCCGGGGCCGCGCCTCGGGATTGGGCTGGGTGCGCATCAGCGCCACCGCCACGCCGGCGGTGACGACGGGAAGCGCCAGGACGCCCGCCCCGATGAAGGTGCGCAACAGCGTGTCGACCCACGCGCCGACCGGCCGGGCGGCGTTGAACCACGAGCTCGCGGCAACCACGACGGACAGGGCGAGCAGCATCAGCGCGATGCCGTCGCGGCGGTGTCCCGGGTCGATGTCCCGGGCCCGCCCGATCGACCGCGCCGCGCCCCCTGTGCTGCGTGCGGCCATCAGCCAGGTGGCGCGCAGGGCACGGCCGCCGGTCAGTCCGGCGGCCACCACCAGCGAATGGTTGCGCCGCCTGGCGGGCCTGCTCGGCCGCTTACGGGGTGCCGCCGGCCGCGCGCGACCCGACCCGCTCCGCGAAGGGGCCTTTGACCTGCTCGTTCTGGCTTTGGAGCGGGCGGCGGTCTTGTTAGCCATGTCGGCCAGGGTAGTCGCATCGACATCATCTGCACCACCCGCCACACGGGTAACGGTTCGGCCTCGTGCGCCATCTGGCGGGTCGGGCGCCTGGCCGCGTGAGTAGGGTGACAACCGGTGACGGAAGTTGTGCGCGTCACCCCACCCCGTTTGCCCCAGGAGGCCCCAGCATGCCCGTCGTCGTCGTTGCCACCATGACCGTCAAACCGGAGTCGGTCGACACAGTCCGCGACATCCTTACGCAGGCGGTGGAGGAAGTGCACAACGAACCGGGCTGCCAGTTGTACTCATTGCACCAATCGGGCGAGACCTTCGTGTTCGTCGAGCAGTGGGCCGACGAAGAGGCGCTGAAAGCCCACAGCACCGCGCCGGCCATCGGCAAGATGTTCGGCGCGGCCGGCGAGCACCTCGCCGGGGCGCCGGACATCAAGATGCTGCAGCCGGTTCCCGCGGGGGACCCGGACAAGGGTCAGCTCCGGTCCTGATGACCCGGCCACTCGAGGGCAAGGTCGCCTTCATCACCGGCGCGGCGCGCGGGCAGGGACGCGCGCATGCGGTGCGGCTCGCCGCCGACGGCGCGAACATCATCGCGGTCGACCTGTGCGAGCAGATCGCCAGCGTCCCCTACCCCCTGGCCACCGAGGACGACCTGGCGGAGACCGTCAAGCTGGTCGAGGACACCGGCGCTCGCATCGTGGCCACTCGCGGCGACGTGCGCGAGCGGGCCTCACTGTCGGCCGCGCTGCAGTCGGGTCTGGACGAGTTCGGCCGGCTCGACATCGTCGTGGCCAACGCCGGCATCGCCCCGATGCAATCCGGTGACGACGGCTGGCGCGACGTGATCGACGTCAACCTCACCGGCGTCTACAACACGATCAAGGCCGCCCTCCCGACCATGGTCAGGCAAGGCACCGGGGGCTCGATCGTGCTCATCAGTTCGAGCGCCGGCCTGGCCGGTGTCGGTAGCCCCGACGCCGGTTCGGTCGGCTACGCCGCCGCCAAGCACGGCGTGGTGGGGTTGATGCGGGTGTACGCGAATCTGCTTGCTACCCAGTACATTCGGGTGAACTCGATCCACCCCTCCGGCGTGGAGACCCCGATGATCAACAACGAGTTCACCCGGGAGTGGCTGGCCAAGATGGCCGCCGCGACCGACACTCCCGGGGCCATGGGCAATGCCATGCCGGTGGAGGTGCTGCAGGTCGAAGACGTCGCCAACGCGGTGGCGTGGCTGGTGTCCGACCAGGCGCGCTACATCACCGGCGTGACGTTGCCCGTCGATGCCGGATTCTTGAACAAGTAGCTTCGCATGGCCCGAAATCCCGCCGCGCAGACCGCCTTCGGACCGATGGTGCTGGCGGCCGTCGAGCACAATGAGCCGCCGGGCCACCGCCTGGTGGACGACGACCTCGCGGAACTGTTCCTGCCGACGCCGCTGCGCTGGCTCGTCGCGGCGACGCGCGCGGCGCCGCTGCGCCGCCTGATGATCCGCGCATCGGAGTGGTCCGGCCGCGGCCTGTGGGCGAACCTGGCCTGCCGCAAGCGGTTCATCGGCGACAAGCTGGCCGAAGCGCTGGACGGCATCGACGCGGTCGTCATCCTCGGCGCCGGATTGGACACGCGCGCATACCTTTTGACGCGCCAGGTCCGCATCCCCGTCTTCGAGGTGGACCTGCCGGTCAACATCGCCCGCAAGCTCAAGACGGTCCGGCGGGTGCTCGGCGGGCCGCCGATGTCGGTGCGGCAGGTGGCACTGGACCTGGAGCGCGACGACCTGCTCACCTCCCTGGCCGAGCACGGCTATCACACCGACTACCGCACGTTCTTCATCTGCGAGGGCGTGACCCAGTACCTCAGCGAGGAGACGGTCCGGCGGACCTTGGAGGGGTTGCGGGCCGCCGCGCCCGGCAGTCGTCTGATCTTCACCTACGTCCGGCGGGATTTCATCGACGGTACCAACCGGTACGGCACCCGCACGCTCTATCGCAGCGTCCGCCAGCGTCGGCAGTTGTGGCACTTCGGTCTGCTGCCCGACGAGGTCGGCGGCTTCGTCGGCGAATACGAGTGGCGGCTGCTCGAGCAGGCCGGCCCCGACGAGCTCGTTGCGCGTTACGTCGCGCCCACCGGCCGCAAACTCCCTGCCTCCCAGGTGGAGTGGTCGGCCTACGCGGAGAAGCTTTAAACCTCGATGACCGTCGGCACGATCATCGGCTGCCGGCGGTACGTCTCGCCCACCCACTTGCCGACGGTGCGGCGCACCGCCTGGGCGATGCGGCCCGGGTCGGTGATGCTGTCGGCGGCGAGCAATTCCAGCTCGGCCTCGACCCGGCGCACCGCGGGCTCCAGCGCCTTGGGGTCTTCGGAGAACCCGCGCGAGTGCAGGTGTGGCGCAGCCGCCGGGCGTCCGGTGCCGCGCTGGACGACCACGGTCACCGCGATGAAACCCGACGACAGGATGAGCCGCTCGCCCAGCGTGATGTCGCCGACGTCGCCGCTAATCAGCCCGTCGACGAACATCTTGCCCACCGGCACCGCCCCGGCGATCGACGCCGCGCCGGCGACCAGGTCGACGCTGACGCCGTTCTCGGCCAACAGGATTGACTCCTCCGGCACCCCGGTGCTGGCCGCCAGCTTGGCGTTGGCGCGCAACATCCGCCAGGTACCGTGCACGGGCATGACGTTCCGCGGCCGCACACCGTTGTAGAGGAACAACAGCTCACCGGCGTACGCGTGGCCCGAGACATGCACGCGCGCTTGGGCGTTGGTGACGACGCGGGCCCCGATCTTGGCGAGCGCGTCGATCACTCCGTAGACCGCCTCCTCGTTGCCGGGGATGAGCGAGGACGCCAGCACCACCAGGTCCCCCGCGGTGAGCGTGATGCTGCGATGCTCGCCGCGCGACATCCGCGACAGCGCCGACATGGGTTCGCCCTGGGTGCCGGTGGTGATCAGCACCACCCGCTCGGGTGGCATCAGCTCGGCGGCGCCGATGTCGATCACGTCGGCATCGTCGACCCGCAGGAACCCCAACTCGCGGGCGATGCCCATGTTGCGCACCATCGACCGCCCGACGAACGACACCCGCCGCCCCAAAGCGACCGCCGCGTCGATGATCTGCTGGACGCGGTCCACGTTGGAGGCGAAGCACGCCACGATCACGCGGCCCTCGGCGCCGCGGATCAGGCGGTGCAGCGTCGGTCCCACTTCGCTTTCCGACGGTCCCACGCCGGGGATCTCGGAGTTGGTCGAGTCGCACAGGAACAGGTCCACCCCGGCGTCGCCGAGCCGCGACATGCCGGGCAGATCGGTGGGCCGGCCGTCGAGGGGCAACTGGTCGAGCTTGATGTCGCCGGTGTGCAGGATGGTGCCCGCGCCGGTGTGCACGGCGATCGCCAACGCGTCCGGGATGGAGTGGTTGACGGCGAAGTACTCGCACTCGAAGACGCCGTGGGTGCTCCGCTGCCGCTCGGTGACCTCGACGAACACCGGCTTGAGCCGGTGCTCGCGGCATTTGGCCGCGACCAGCGCCAGGGTGAACTTCGACCCGACGACCGGGATGTCCGGTCGCAGCTTGAGCAGGAACGGGATGCCGCCGATGTGGTCCTCGTGCGCGTGGGTCAACACCAGCGCCTCGATGTCGTCGAGGCGGTCGGAGATGTGGCGCAGGTCCGGCAGGATCAGGTCCACCCCCGGCTCGTCGTGGGTGGGGAACATCACCCCGCAGTCGATGATCAGCAGCCGGCCGAGGTGCTCGAAAACCGTCATGTTGCGGCCGATTTCGCTGATGCCGCCCAGCGCGGTGACCCGCAGCCCGCCAGTGGTCAAGGGACCGGGAGGGGCGAGCTCTACATCCACTGACGGGCCACCCTTTAGCTCACCGGAGCACCGATGCCGCGCGCATATCGGCGGCCAGCGCGTCGATCTGCTCGGGCGTTGCGGGCATCTGCGGCAACCGGGGATCGCCGGCGTCGATGCCCTGCAGGCGCAGACCCGCCTTGGACATTGTCACACCGCCCAGCCGGCTCATCGCGTCGCAGAGCGGCGCGACGGTGACGTTGATCTTGCGCGCGGTCGCGATGTCACCCGAAGCGAAGGCCGACAACATCTCTCGAAGCTGACCGGCGGCCACGTGCGAGATCACGCTGATGAAACCGGTAGCGCCCATGGCCAGCCACGGCAGGTTCAGTGCGTCGTCGCCCGAGTAGTAGGCCAGTCCGGTCTCGGCGATGATCTGGCCGCCGCTGTGCAGGTCGGCCTTGGCGTCCTTGATCCCCACGATGTTCGGGTGGGCGGCCAGCGTGCGGATGGTCTCGGTGGCGATCGGTATCACCGAGCGCGGCGGGATGTCGTACAGCAGCACGGGCAGCTCGGTGGCGTCGGCGACGGCGGTGAAATGCGCGATCAGCCCGCTCTGCGGCGGCTTGGAGTAGTAGGGCGTGACCACCAGCAAGCCATGGGCGCCCTCGGCTGCGCAGGCCCGGGCCAGCCGGACGCTGTGAGCGGTGTCATAAGTGCCCGCACCGGCGATGACCCGGGCGCGGTCACCCACCGCCTCCAGCACGACGCGCAGCAGCTCCCGCTTCTCGTCGTCGGTGGTGGTCGGCGACTCGCCGGTGGTTCCGGAGACCACCAGGCCGTCACAGCCTGCGTCGACCAGGTGGTTCGCCAACTGTGCCGCGGCGGCGGTGTCGAGCGAGCCGTCGGGAGCGAACGGTGTCACCATCGCGGTCAGCACGGTTCCCAACCGTGCCGGGGCGTCGAATCCGACCGTGCTCACGGTCTTTAGGTTACCTGGCGGCGGCAAGGGCTTTAGCAACGGCGCGGCGCGGCGGCAGTGCCACTCAGGCCTCGGTCGCCAGCGGGCTGGTGGCCACCTCGGTCCCGTCGGCCAGCGCCGAGATCTCGAAGTCGGCGAACACGGCGGGCGCGGCGTCGGCGAGCTGGCGCAGGCACTCGATGGCCAGCCGCCGGATTTCGAGGTCGGCGTGCTCGCTGGCCCGCATGGCGATGAAGTGCCGCCAGGCCCGGTAGTTGCCCGTCACGACGATGCGGGTCTCGGTCGCATTGGGCAGCACGGCGCGGGCGGCCTGCCGCGCCTGTTTGCGGCGCAAGACCGCGTTCGGCTGGCCCGCCGCGAGTTTCGCCTCGAGCTTGCCCAGCAGCTCGGTGTAGGCGGCCCGGCTGGCGTCGGCGGCCTCGGTCAGGATTTGCCGCAGTTCGGGGTCGTCTTCCACGCCCGGTGGCACGACGACTCGGGAGTCGCCCTCGGGCACGTAGCGCTGTGACAGCTGCGAGTAGGAGAAGTGCCGGTGCCGGATCAGCTCGTGCGTGAGCGATCGGGAGATGCCGGTGATGTAGAACGACACACTCGCGTGCTCGAGCACCGAGAAATGCCCGACGTCGATGATGTGCTTGATGTAGCCGGCGTTGGTCGCGGTCTTGGGATTGGGCTTCGACCAGCTTTGATAGCAGGCCCGGCCGGCGAATTCGACCAGCGCCGGGCCGCCGTCGGCGTCGGTGGTCCACGGCACGTCCGGCGGTGCCACGAACTCGGTCCTGGCGATCAGTTGCACGCGTAGCGGCGCGGTCTCGGCCACGGCGCTCACCTTAACGCGGTGACCGCACAGACAGCTCACCCGATATCAACACCGGCAGCAGCGCGTCGCGAAGCGCAGACAGCCGCTCGCTTTCGGCGCGGCGCGCGTGACACAGCGCCCCGAGGCCGGTGATCGTGCGTCGGGCCGCGGTGGGTAGGCGCCGGACGTCGGGGACGGGAACGTCGAGCAGCTCGGACGGCGGGATCCGCTGATGGCTTCCCGACGTCCCGGCGACCCGGCGTTGCAGTCGTTCGGAGACGTCCGGCTGCCGCAGGGCCGCCCACAGGGCCGACGCGTCGACTCCACTCGGTATCAGGACGACGAACTCGCTGCTGGCCAACGCCATTTCCGACGGCACGCCGACCACGTTCCAGATCCGCGGGATTCGCGGGTTCAGCCTCGCGAACAACACACATGGCCCCGACAACAGGAACTTGCCGCTCCTGATGGACGCGGAGGGCACGACGCGGGGGGTCGCCCTGTCATCGAACGCGGCAAGGCTGTAGTGCGCGACCGCGTCATCGAACTCGGCCACGTTGAGCAACCCCGTGGACCGGCTCGCCAGGGCGGACAACGGCACGCGCTCAGGGGCCGCCTGCGCAATGGCCACCATCACGTCCTCCGCGGTGTCGATCACCCGCGCGTTGGCGGATATCTTGTCGTCGAGGGAGCCGAGCAGCTCGGCGATCGCCCGGCGCCGGGGCGCTTCCACGCTCCGCACCGCCACGTCACGCAGGACCCGCTGGCTGAGCAGCGGTTGTCCCGATCCGCAGCGGTGATCCCCCAGCCGGCAGGTCTGCAACGCGTAGTACCAATACCGCGTTTCGCGGGGGTCTTTGGCCCGGCATACCACGGCGTTCTCGGTGACCCAGACGTCGGAGTCGCAATACCGCAGACTCCCGCACTGCGCCCCGACGCGCCCGAGGACGATCAGCGGACCGGCCGCGTTGGATTCGTTGCAATAACCGATGGCCCCGTTGGCGCCATAGACACGGAAGCGTCCGCGCGGGGCGCTCCGCGGCGCGCTGCTGCCGGTGCTGAAGACCAGGTGGTCGCCCAGCGTGGCCGTCACCGCAAGCGCTCCAGTTGCCGGCGCACCGCGTCGTCCAGCCGGGCGGATTCGTCGAGCGCGGCCAGCAGGTCACCGGTCAGCCGGGTGATCTTGTTCCCGATGGGCTCGCCGTCATCGACGCCGGCGGGCACCCCGACATAACGGCCCGGCGTGAGCGGGTAGCCGGCCGCCGCGATGTCGTCGAGGCAGGCGGACCCGCAGAAACCCGGAACGTCTTGATAAACAATGTCTTTCGCGGCGACTGACGGTGACCCGCGCCATGCGTGATAGGTGTCGCCGATCCGGACGACTTCCTCATGCGTCAGCGCGCGCTCGGCGCGGCTGGCCAGGTAGCCGAACCCACGGGCGTCGATGAACAGCACCTGCCCGGATCGCTCACCCTTGTCGGTGTCGAAGATCCACAGGCACACCGGAATCGATGTGCTGCGGAACAGCTGCGCGGGCAAGGCGACCATGCAGGAGACCAGGTCGGCGTCGACGATCCGCGCACGAATATCGCCCTCCCCCAGCCCATTCGACGACATCGAACCGTTGGCCATGACCACCCCGGCCCTTCCGCCGGGGGCGAGTTTGGACAGGATGTGCTGAATCCACGCGTAGTTGGCGTTGCCGGCGGGTGGGACACCGAATCGCCAGCGCGGGTCGTGTTCGTCGCGGGCCCAATCCTTGATGTTGAAGGGCGGGTTGGCCATCACGTAATCCATGTGCACGCCCGCGTGCTGGTCCTCGAGGAGCGTGTCGCCCCAGCGGGCGCCCAGGCCGGTGTTGTCGATGCCGTGCACGGCGAGGTTCATTCGCGCCATCCGCCAGGTCTGCTCGACGCTTTCCTGCCCGCAGATCGTGACGTCCGCGGGATCGCCGTCGTGCTCGGCGATGAACCGTTCGGTCTGCACGAACATCCCGCCCGAGCCGCAGCATGGGTCATAGACCCGCCCTCTTGCGGGTTCCAGCATCTCGACGATCACCCGAACCACGCTCGGCGGGGTGAAGAATTCGCCGCCCCGGCGGCCTTCCGCGCGCGCGAAATTGCCCAGGAAGTATTCGTACACCTCGCCCAGGAAGTCGCGGGCGCGGCCGCGTTCCCCGAATCGCGCGGAGTCGAGCAGGCGCAGCAGCTCACCGAGCCGGCGCTGGTCGAGCCCTTCGCACAGCCGCGGCAACGCCATCGCCTCCATCGCGTCGTCGACGAGCCGGCCAAGCCCGGGCGATTCGGCGTTGTGTCTCAACAACTCCCACTGCGCGTCGGAGGCATGCCGGAGATACACCAGCCCGAGGACGACGTCCTTGTACTGGCTCGCCGGCAGGGATCCGCGCAGCGTGTTCGCGGCCTTCCAGAGCGTGTCTTTGAGCTCCTTGTCCGTCGCCCGCATCAGCCGGCCGCCCGCAGGTCGGCGGCCAGGTCGCCCCGGGTCGCGACGCTGAACCCGCCCAGGCCCAGCCAGGACGCCATGGACCGTAGCTCGCCGGCCAGCGCCTCGACCACGCGCGGCCGCGGGGTGTCGGGTTCGCCGAACGCGCCCAGGACGCGCAGCGTGTCGCCGGCACGGTCCGCCTTGAGGTCGACGCGGGCGACCAGTTGCCCGTCCATCAGCAGGGGCCAGACGTAGTAGCCGTATCGGCGTTGGGCGGCCGGGGTGTAGATCTCGATGCGGTAGTGAAACCCGAACAGCCGCTCGACCCGGGGACGGAAGAAGATCAGCGGGTCGAACGGGCACAGCAGCGCGGTGCCTCGATCGGCACGCGGCACCGCCCGACCGGCGCGCAGGTAGGCCGGCGCGGGCCAGCCGGCCACCTCGACCCGCTCCATCTCCCCCGCGGCGACCAGGTCCGCGACGGCGGGTTTGACCTGCTGGGCCGACAGGCGGAAGTAGTCGCGGATGTCGGCCTCGGTGGCCACGCCGAGCGCGGTGGCGGCCCGCAGCGTGAGTTCCCGGACGGCCTCGGCGTCGTCGACCTCGCGGGCCAGCACGCTCGCCGGCAGCACCCGCTCCACCAGGTCGTAGTGGCGGGCGAAGCCCACCCGGGTGGCCGTGGTGAGCACGCCGGCCGCGAACAGCGCCTCGGCGACCCATTTGGTGTCGCTGCGGCTGCCCCACCAGCTTCCTTTGGGCCCGCGCGGTTCGGCCTCGAGATGAGCCTCGATCTGCCCGGCGGTGCTGGGCCCGAGTTCGGCGACGGCGGCAACGATCTTGTCGGCGAGGTGGGGGTTGGCCTTGACGATGTGGGTGCCCCAGCGGCCGTGCCGGTACTGGCGCATCCGCCAGCGCAGCAGGGGCCAGTCGTCGACGGCCATCAGCGCGGCCTCGTGCGCCCAGTACTCGGCCAGCAGCCGCGACGACCGCGGGCCCCAGGCGGCGCGGTCCAGCACGTCGCGGTCGTAGGGGCCGAGCCGGCTGAACACCGGCGCGTAGTGGGCGCGCACCGCGACCGACACCGAATCCAGTTGCAGCACTTGAATTCTCGATATCAGCCGCTTCAGGTGGGTGCGGGTGACCGGACCGGACGGCCGCGGCTCGCTAAAGCCTTGGGCCGCAACGGCGATCCGCCGGGCCTGCGCGGCCGACAGCCTGGGGGTCCGGATCGACACGGCGCCGAGAATACCGCTCGGGTCCGACAGCGGCGGGTGGCGACGCGGCTAGGCCGTGCTGACCTTTCCGTCCAGCGGCACCACGACGCTGGGTTCCGGCGCGTTCTTCTGCTCTTGGTAGGCCGACTCGAGCGCGGCGGGGACGGCCTCGAGGTCGCGGTACACGCCCATCAGCTGCTCGAGGACGTCGATCCGTTGTTTGATCGCCTCGTCCGCCGCGCGCCGGGCCTGCTCACGGTAGTGATCGGCCTCCCGCTGGGCATCGCGCCAGGACTTGTCGATCGCCGCTTCGGTTTCGGCGCGCATGCCCGCCAGTTCGGCCTCAAGTTGCTTCTTGGTTTCCTCGTAATCGTTTTCCATGGCTTTTCGTTGGGCGGCCATCTCCGCCAACTCCTCTTCGTGCTTTCGCTGCGCCGCCTCGACCTCCGCCTGGGCCGCCGCGATCAGCGCGTCCGCCTCGCTGCGCGCCTCGGCCTGCATCTCGGCCACCTCGTCGACCGCGCGGTTGAGCATCTTCGCCATCCGGCGCTGCATCGCGTGCGGTGCGGGTGAGGTGTCGGTGAGGACGGCGACCTCCTTGCGCAGCGCGGCCGTTTCGTCGCCGGCTTCCTTCAGCCGGGTCCGCAGGCTATCGACGTCGTCGAGCAACAACTGCTGCTTGGTGGTCAACATCTCGATGTGGGCGTCGACCGCGGACGGGTCGTAGCCCCTGAACATGCGATTGAACGCCTTTGCGGGTTCGGTTATCACTGCCAATTCCCCCTTCTGGCAACGTGTGGTGACCTGGTGAGACCGACCCCCGCGTCCGAGTATGTCACGGGCGCGGGGACCAACGCTCATGCCCGACGGTAGCTGTGCAGCCGGTACCGCAGCCCCGTGCGGCTGACCTGCCACTCCCCCGTGTGACCGATCCAGCTGTCGTCGAGCACCGGTGCCAGCGCGTCGTCGTCGTCGCGCCGCAGGTCGACTTCGACCTCGGTGACCTCGCACCGGGTGGCGCGCGGCAGCGCGAGCAGATACACCTGCTCGCCGCCGATCACCCAGGTCTGTGGCTCGTCCTCGCAACCGGCGAGCGCCGCCTCGAGCGAATCGACGACCTGCGCCCCGTCGGCCACGAAGTCGCTCCGGCGCGAGAGTACGACATTGCGGCGACCCGGCAGCGGCCGGACCTTCGCCGGCAGGGACTCCCACGTCCGCCGCCCCATGACCACGGTGTGCCCGAGCGTCAGCTCCCGGAAGCGGGCCAGGTCCTCGGGCACTCGCCACGGGATGTCGCCACCGCGGCCGATGATGCCCGATGTGGACTGCGCCCACACCAGGCCGAGATCGGTCATACGGCGACGGGCGCTTTGATCGCGGGGTGCGGGTCGTAGTTCTTCACCACGACGTCGTCGTAGGTGTAGTCGAAGATCGAATCCCGGTGCGCCAGTACTAATTCCGGGTAGGGCCGCGGTTCGCGGCTGAGCTGGGTCCGCACCTGCTCGACGTGATTGTCGTAGATGTGGCAGTCGCCGCCCGTCCAGACGAACTCGCCGACCCCCAGACCGGCCTGGGCGGCCATCATGTGGGTGAGCAGAGCGTAGCTGGCGATGTTGAACGGGACCCCGAGAAACAGGTCGGCGCTGCGCTGATACAGCTGGCAGCTCAGGCGGCCGTCGGCCACGTAGAACTGGAAGAACGCGTGGCACGGCGGCAGCGCCATCTGCGGGATCTCCCCGACGTTCCACGCCGAGACGATGATGCGCCGTGAGTTCGGGTCGGTGCGCAGCAGCTCCAGCGCCGCGCTGATCTGGTCGACGTGCTCACCCGTCGGCGTCGGCCAGGACCGCCACTGCACGCCGTAGATCGGACCGAGATCGCCCGTGCTGCTTGCCCATTCGTCCCAGATGGTGACGCCGTGCTCGTGCAGCCACGCGACGTTGGAGTCGCCGCGCAGGAACCACAGCAACTCGTAGACGACCGACTTCAGATGCACCTTCTTGGTGGTGAGCAGCGGGAAGCCGGCCGACAGGTCGTAGCGCAACTGCTGGCCGAACAGGCTGCGGGTCCCGGTGCCGGTGCGGTCGGATTTGGCCGTGCCCCGCTCGAGCACCAGGCGCAGCAGGTCCTCGTAAGGCGTGGGAACCGGCACGCCGAAAGCTTAGCGGCGATCGCAAGCGCGGCGAAGCCGGGCGCGGCGGGTCGCCGCCACATTTCCCGCGGCGATCGCAAGCGCGGCGAAGCCGGGCGCGGCGGGTCGCCGCCATATTCCAGCGGTGGGCATGCGGAGTACAACGAATGCCATGCCGAAAATCATCGACACCATCACCACCGCTGACGGGACCTGCACCGTCCACTTGTTCACCCCCGACGGTCCGGAAGCCCAGGTCCCCTGGCCGGGCGTGGTCATGTACCCCGATGCCGGCGGGGTGCGCGACACCTTCGACCAGATGGCCGCCAAGCTCGCCGGATACGGCTACACCGTGCTGCTGCCCGACGTGTACTACCGCAGCGGCGACTGGGCGCCGTTCGACATGGCCACCGTGTTCGGCGACGAACGGGAACGCAGGCGCTTGTTCGGCATGATCGGCAGTATCACGCCGGACAAGATGGCCAGTGACGCCGGCGCCTTCTTCGACTACCTGGCGGCCCGGCCCGACGTGTCCGGGGAGCGCTTCGGCGTGTGCGGCTACTGCATGGGTGGGCGCACGTCGCTGGTGGTCGCCGGCAGGGTGCCCGAACGCGTCGCCGCGGCGGCGTCGTTCCACGGCGGCGGCCTGGTGACCGACACCGCGGACAGCCCGCACCTGCTGGCCGACCGGCTGCGCGCCACCGTGTACGTCGGCGGCGCCAAGGACGACGCGTCCTTCACCCGCGAGGACGCCGAGCAGCTCGAGAAGGCGCTGACGGCGGCCGGCGTGCGGCACACCATCGAGTGGTATCCGGCGGCCCACGGGTTCGCGGTTCCGGACAACGCGCCGTACGACCCCGCGGCGGCCGAGCGGCACTGGCAGGCCATGACCGAGGTGTTCGCTTCGGCGCTACCGCGCTAAACCGTCCAGCAGCAACGTCGCCGCCTAGCTCGGCGGCAGGTCCACCAATTCGGCCAGCCGGGCGCGGTGACGGTAGGCGGTGCCGAAGATGAGCTGGTCGCTCTTGGCTCGCTTGAGGTAGAGGTGCGCGGGATACTCCCACGTCATGCCGATGCCGCCGTGCAGCTGGACGCACTCCTCGGCCGCGTGCACGGCGACTCCGCTGCAGTAGGCCTGGGCGAGGGCCGTGGCGACGGCGGCGTCTTCGTCGTCGCGGGCGCACGCGTCGGCGGCGTAGCGGGCCGCCGCCGTCGCGGCGCCGACCTCGAACCACAGGTCGGCCAGCCGGTGCTTGACCGCCTGGTAGGAACCGATCGCGCGGCCGAACTGCTTGCGCTGCTTGACGTAAGCCAGCGTGGTGTCGAAACACCACTGGGCCACCCCGAGTTGCTCCGACGCGAGCAGGGCCGCCCCGGTGCGCAGCGCCTCGGCGACCGGTCCGTCCGCCGGCCCGACGCGCGACGAGTCCACCGCCGAAAAGCTCACGTCGGCGAGGGGTCTCGTCATGTCCAACGCGAGCAGTGGGGACACCTGCACACCGGCCGCCGCGCGCGGGACGGTATGCAGCTCCAGCCCGGCCGGGCCCGCGACCGGGACCACCAGCACGTCGGCCTCGGCGGCCCCGGCGACGCTGGTGACCGAGCCGGTCAGCCCGTCGGCGGCGCCGGTCACCGCCGTCACCGGATCGCCGGGTGCGGCCGACAGCGGCACCACCAACGCGGCGGTCAGTTCGCCTTGTGCCAGGGCGGACACGGTCTCGGTATCGCCGGCGCGCAACAGCGCGACGGTGGCCAGCACGGCGCTGGACAAGAACGGCACGGGCGCGACGGCCCGCCCGATCTCTTCCATGACGACCGCCGCCTCGCGCGCACCCGCGCCCGCTCCGCCGAGCGACTCCGGGACCAGTAGGCCGGCCACTCCCAGCTCGCCGGCGAGCGTCCGCCAAACACCCGAAAAGTCTTGCGGCTCCGGGTCGTACGCGTGGGTCACCGATTCGGGTGGACAGCGGTCGGCGAACAGCTGCCGGACGCTGTCCCGCAGCGCCTCCTCGGTGTCGGAGTACAGCAGGTCACTCACCGGTTCAGGTCCTTCCACGCGACGTCTTTGTCGACGCGATGTTCACCCGGCAGGCCGAGGATGCGCTCGGAAATGGTGTTGCGCAGGACCTCCGAGGTGCCGCCCTCGATCGAGTTGCCGCGGGCGCGCAGGTAGCGGTACCCGGGCTCGCGTCCGATCAGATCGACGACCTCGGTCCGGCGCATGGTCCAGTCGTCGTACTGCAGGCCGGACTCGGCATGCAGCTCGATGTCGAAGCCCGAAACGGCTTGTGCGAGGCGGGCGAAGGCCACCTTCATGCCCGCGCCCTCCGGTCCCGGCTGGCCGGCCTGGGCCTGCTGCCGCAGCCGCTCACCGGCCAGGCGGAGGACCTCCGCGTCGACCCACAGCCGCATCAGCTCGTCGTGCATTCCGGGGTTGCGCAGCCCCGGCTCGTCCCGCCACGCCTTGGTGATCTTCCCGATCATCCCGCCCTCGCGCGGCGTCCCGGCGCGGGTGCCGATGGCGACGCGCTCGTTGTTCAGCGTCGTGGTCGCGACCCGCCAGCCGCCACCGACCGGGCCGAGCCGGTTGGCGTCGGGCACGCGGGCGTCGGTGAGGAACACCTCGTTGAACTCCGCCTCGCCGGTGATCTGACGCAGGGGTCGCACCTCGACGCCGGGCTGCGTCATGTCGCACAGGAAATACGTCAGCCCCGCGTGTTTGGGCACCGTGGGGTCGGTGCGGGCGACCAGGATCGCCATCTGCGCGTGCTGGGCCATCGAGGTCCACACCTTCTGCCCGTTGACAATCCAGTCGTCACCGTCGCGCACCGCACGGGTGGCCAGCCCGGCCAAATCCGAGCCCGCGCCGGGCTCGCTGAACAGCTGGCAGTAGACCTGCTCGCCGGTGAACAAGGGGCGCAGGAACTTTCGTTTTTGTTCGTCCGTCCCGAATGCCGCGATGGTGGGGGCCGCCATGCCCATTCCGATGAAATTCTTAGCCGTGCCGCCCACCGGCGCGCCCGCGGCGGCCAGCTGGGCGTCGACGATTTCCTGCGCCTTGCGCGGCAGGTCCAGCCCGCCGAAACCGCGCGGCAGGTGCACCCAGGCCAGGCCCGCGTCGTACTGCGCGCCGAGGAATTCGCGCGGTTCGGTGGTGGCCGGGTCGTGCTCGTCCAACAGCGCCTGCACCCGCGCCTTGAGGTCCACCGCCAGGTCTTCGGAGCTCATCGCTAGCCCTGCGGTCGGATCTGGAAGCCTTGCGCGGCACCGAGCAGCAGGCCGCCGTCGATGACCATCGTTTCGCCGGTGATCCAGCTCGCGGCGTCGGAAACGAGGAAGGCCACGGCGCCGGCCACATCGGCGGGCTCACCGATGCGCCCGAGCGCGATCGAGGAGGCGAGCGGGTCCTCGTGGTCCTTCCACAGCGCCTCGGCGAGCCGGGTGCGCACCACCCCGGGGGCGATGGCGTTGACACGGATGCGCGGAGAGAGTTCCAGCGCCAGCTGCTTGGTGACGTGGATCAGCGCGGCCTTGGTGGCGTTGTACATGCCCATGGCCGGCGACTGGTGCAGGCCGCCGATGGAGGCGGTGTTGACGATCGCCCCGCCGTGCTCGCCCATCCACGACTTGACGACCAGCGAGGTCCACAGCAGCGGCGCCCAGAGGTTGACGTCGAAGATCTTGGTGAAGCGGGCGTGGTCCTGGTCGATGAGCGGACCGTAGGCAGGGTTGGTGCCCGCGTTGTTGACCAGGATGCCCACGCCGCCGAAGCGTTCGAGCGTGAGGTCCACGCAGCGGCGGGCGGCGTCCTCGTCGACCGCGTGGGCGCCGACGCCGAGGGCGTTTCCGTCCACCTGCGCCGCGGCCTCGTCGGCCGCCTCCTGCTTGCGGGCGGTGAGCACCACGTTCGCCCCCGCGGCCGCGAGCTGCTGGGCGATGGCCAGCCCGATCCCGCGCGAGGCGCCGGTGATGATCGCGGTTCGGCCGGTCAGGTCCAGTGAGGTCATCGTGGTGCGCCTTCCGTTGCGCGAAAGCCAACGGTTTCCCGTTCGCTACATGGATGTTTTACACGTGTCGGTCCGTGGTATGCGACCCGCATGTTCTCGAAATTAACCCTCGCGAAAAGACTGGTAGTGGGCGGGGCTGCGGCCGCGGCAATCGCGGTCGCGCCGATCGCCATGACCGACTCCTCCGCCTCAACGCCTGCGCCGTCCGCGGCGCCCACGCACGTGGTGTTCAAGGACGACCCGGGCGGTGGCGGCTGTGACGCCAACGGCAACTGCGGTTCCGGCGGCCAGTTCAACGGCCCCGGTGGCGGTCCCGGCGGCCAGGGCTGCGTCCCGGGCGTGGGCTGCGGCTCCGGCGGCCAGAACGCGGGACCCGGTGGGATCCCCGGCGGTCAGGGCTGCCTGCCCGGCATCGGCTGCGGTTCCGGGCACGCCTGATCAGTTGGACTGATCAATTCGATCTGCGCGGCTCCCGGAGCCTGGCGATCCAGGCCCGGGAGTCCGCGGGGTCGATGACGTCGTCGAGTTCGAATGTGGTGGCCGCCCGCAGCGCCTTGCCGTGCTCGTAGGCCGCCGCCACCAGCTTGTCGAACAGCTCCTGGCGCTTCACCGGGTCTCCCTCGGCCGCCAGCTCCTTGCTGAAGCCGAGGCGCACGGCGCCCTCGAGTCCCATCCCGCCGATCTCCCCCGTGGGCCAGGCGACGGTGAACTGCGGGGCGCGGAACGAACCGCCGGCCATGGCCATCGCGCCGAGCCCATATCCCTTGCGCAGGATGATCATGCCGAGCGGCACGGTCAGCCGCGCTCCCAGCACGAACATTCGCCCGAACCGCCGGACCGCGGCCTGGGTCTCCGCGTCGGGACCGACCATGAAGCCCGGGGTGTCGCACAGCGAGATGACCGGCAGCCGGAACGATTCGCAGAGGGCGAGGAAGTCACCGGCCTTGTCGGCCGCCTCGGCATCGATGGCGCCGCCGAGGTGGTGCGTGCTGTTGGCGATCAGCCCGTAGGGCGCCCCTTCGACGCGGACGAGCGCGGTGACGATCCCGACGCCATAGTCGGGCCGCAGCTCCAACGCGGAGCCGGTGTCGACGATCGCCTCGATCGCCCGGTGTACGTCGTAGGCGCGTAACCGATTCTGCGGCACCACATGCCGGGCCAAGCGTGGGTCCGGTGCCGCCCAGTCGTCCAGTGCGCCCTGGAAAAAGGACAGATATTGCTTGGCCAGCGCGACCGCGTGCAGCTCGTCGCGGGCGACCAGGCTGACCACGCCGTTGCGCCGCTGCACGCCGATCGGCCCGATCGCCTCCGGCGGGTACACCCCGAGCCCGCCGCCCTCGATCATGGCCGGGCCGCCCATCCCGATGTTGGCGTCCGGCGTCGCGATGATGACGTCGCACACCCCGGCCAGCGCGGCGTTGCCGGCGAAGCACCGCCCCGACACGATCGATATCAGCGGGACCCGGCCGCTCAGCGCCGCCAGCATCCGGAAGGTCGGCACGTCCAGCCCCGCGGCGCCGCCGACGTCGGTGTCGCCCGGCCGGCCGCCGCCACCCTCGGCGAACAGCACCACCGGCAACCCCTTTCGGGCCGCCAGGTCGAACGCGCGGTCGGTCTTCGCGTGGTTGCGCATGCCCTGCGTGCCCGCGAGCACGGTGTAGTCGTAAGACACCACGACGGCCTCGGCCGCCGCTCGCCCGAAACGGTCCGCGCCGATGGTGGCCAGGCCGGCGACCAGGCCGTCGGCCGGCGTGTTGGCGATCAGGTCCTCCTCCGAGCGTCGGCTGCGCTGCGCCGCGATCGCCAGCGCGCCGTACTCGACGAAGCTGCCGGGGTCGATCAGATCGGCGATGTTCTCCCGGGCGGTGCGACGGCCTTGCTTGTGCCGCTTGGCCACCGCCGCCCCGCGGCCCTCATCGCGGGTCAGCAGATGCCTCCTGTGCACCTCGTCGAGGTCGGCGCGCGGCCTGTCGAGATCCGTTGCCGCCGTTGACGAATCGCCGTCAGAAGCGGTGCCAGTGCGGGTGAAGACCAGTAACGGGTCGCCGGTTCCGACGACCTGCCCAGGGGTCACCAGGTTGCGCGTGGTCCGCAGCGCATCCGGCGCGACGAGCACGTGCTGCATTTTCATCGCTTCGAGGACGACGAGCTGGCTGCCCGCGCCGTATTCGGCGTCCTCGGGCGCCACCTCGACGACGGTGCCGGCCAGCTGCGCCCGCAACACGTCCTCGCCGGGGTAGAGCTCGACCGGCGCGGCGCGGACGTCGTGCTGGTGCCACGACGCCGCCGCCAGCTCGGGTAGCTTCTGGTCGACGAAAGTGGTGCTCACGCAGCCGGATTCCACGGCAGGGTCACTCAGCAGCTCGCGCAGGAAGTCGATGTTGGTGCGGACGCCCTCGACGCCGAACTCGGCGAGGGCGGTCCGGGTCTTGCGCAGCGCGGCCCCGAGTGAGGACCCGCGGACGTGGGTGACCACCTTCGCCAGCAGCGAGTCGTAATGCGGGTTGACGACCAGTCCCGTCCGGCCGTAGGTGTCGACCCGGATCCCCAGCCCGCTCGGCGGCGAGAAGGCGGTGAGCGTGCCGGCGGAGGGGACAACCGAAAGGTCGACGGCGAAGGTCTCCGCGTTGACCCGCGCCTGGATCGCGACGCCGCGGTGCGCGGCGGGCTCGCCGATGACTTCGGTGCCGTCGGAGGCGATTCCGGCCGGAAGCCCGAGCTGGTAGAAGGAGGCGCCCCCGGCGATGTCCAGCTGGACCGCCACCAGGTCGATCCCGGTCGTCTCCTCGGTGACCGTGTGCTCCACCTGGATTCTCGGGTTGACCTCCAGGAATACGAAGTCCTCGCCGGTGACCAGGAATTCGACCGTGGCCAGCCCGCGCAGCGCGACTCGCGCGCACAGCCGGGCAGCAGCCTGGTGCAGACCACGGCGCAATACGTCGGAAAGCCCTTGGGCGGGCGCCATTTCGACGAGTTTCTGGTAGCGCCGCTGGATGCTGCAGTCGCGGTCACCGAGTGCGAGTGCACGGGTCTGGTGCCCCGCCGGGGCGGCGACCACCTGGACCTCGATGTGCCGGGCACCGTCGAGAAGCGCCTCGGCGAACAGCGCCGGGTCGCCGAAGCCGAGCCGCGCCTCCGCGGCGCACCGCTGGTAGGCGTCGCCGATCTGATCGGCGCTGCGCACCGTGCGCATCCCCCGTCCACCCCCGCCGGCGAGGGCCTTGATCATGATGGCGCCGCCCTGGGCGGCGAAGAACGCCTCGACGTCCGCCACGCTGCTCGGCCCGTCGGTCGCGGGCAACACCGGCACCCCGGCGGCGACGGCGGCACCGCGGGCGGCGGCCTTGTTGCCGACCAGCTCGAGCGCGTCGGCGGCCGGTCCCACAAACGTGTACCCGCCGCCGGCGCAGGCGCGGGCGAATTCGGCGTTCTCACTGAGGAACCCGTAGCCCGGGTGGACCAGCTGCGCGCCGGAGCTCTTGGCCGCGGCCAGCAGGGCGGACTGGTCCAGATAGGCTCGCGGTCCGGCGCCGGGCAGGCCGATCGCCTCGTCGGCGGCGTGCACGTGCGGGCTCTCGGCATCGTCCTCGGCGTAGACCGCGGCCGTCCGCAGGCCCAATTCGGTTGCGGTGCGGATGATTCGGAGCGCAATCTCGCCGCGGTTGGCGACCAACAAGGTCGCGCTCATCGCAGCTGCTCCCCCCACCGCACCTGCTCACGGAGTTTGCCTTTGAGCAGCTTGCCGCCGGCGTTGCGCGGCAGCGCGTAAGCGACCACGGCGACGTACTGCGGCACCTTGAAGTCGGCGAGCTGCGAGCGACAGTAGTCGAGCACTGCCGGTACGTCGATCTCGTCCGCGCCGCCGAAGAGCACCGCCCCCACCTTCTCGCCCATGACGTCGTCGGGAACGGCGAGCACGCACGCGTCGGCGATGTGGGGCGCCGCCAGGAGCACGGCTTCGACCTCGACGCTGGAGACGTTCTCACCGCCGCGGTTGATGATGTCCTTGAGCCGGTCGACGATGTGTATCCGACCGGCGTCGTCGACCCGCACCACGTCGCCGGTGTGCAGCCAGCCGTCCACGATGGTGGCCGCGGTCGCCTCCGGGCGGTTCCAGTAGCCGGCAGTCACGTTGGCGCCGCGCACCACCAGCTCGCCCACGCCCGGCTCGTCACCGCCGAACGGAACCAGGCCCAGGTCGACGGACGGGACCGCGAACCCGACCGAGTCGGCGTGCTCGACGGCGTCGCGGCTCGGCAGCACGGTCATCAGCGATGCCGTCTCGGTCATGCCGTAGCCGTTGAACACCGTGGCCTGGGGGAAGGCGCCCTTCACCGCGCGCACCAACGACGGGGCGATCGGGGCGCCACCGTACCCGACCCAGCGGACCCCGGAGACATCGACGTCGGCGAAGCTGTTGTGCCGCAACATCAATGCGTAGATCGCCGGGACGGTGACCATGACGGAGATGCGCTCGGCGCTCAGCGTGGCGATCAGCCCGTCCAGGTCAAGGGCGGGCAATATCACCGACGCCCCGCCCAGCCGGGTGGCCGCCAACAGCTGCGAGTTGCACCCGGTCACGTGGAAGAGTGGCACGGAGATCAGCGTGCGCATCGCTTCGCCGAGATCTCTCGGCTGGTCTAGGCAACGCATCGCGTTCTCGGTGTTGGTCAGGAATGCCTCGTGGGTGGTGGGTACCCCCTTGGGGTGGCCGGTGGTGCCCGAGGTATAGAACAGCGCGGCCACGTCGGCGGGACCGAGTTGCTCGGTCACGTACGGCCGCCCGTCGGGCAGCGGTGCGTCGGCCGCCAGGTCCAGCGTCGCCCCCGAGTCGGAGAGGACGAAGTCGACTTCAGGTTGCGCCGAGCGCGTGTTGACCGCCACCGCGACGCCGCCGGCCATCACCGTGCCCCAGAACGCCAGCACCCAGTTGATGCCCGCGGGGTGCCGCACCGCGACGCGGTCGCCGGGCCGCAGTCCGGCTGCGCGCAGCCCACCGGCCACCCGCGCCGCGGAGTCCCACAACTGACGGTAGGTCAGTCGCCCGGCGCCGAGTTCGACCACCGCCTCGCTGTCCGGGCGCCGCTCGACCTGCTCGACGAGCATGTCGAGCAGGGTGGCCGGGAGATCGTCGTAGCGCGGGATGCGGTCGGCGCCGCGAGTCACTCCGGTCGTGGGAAACGGGTTGTTGTCCCGGGAGATGTCGAGGACCGCGCCCCGCTGCGTCACGTCTCGACCTCCGTCACAAGAACAGTTGCGTCCCGCTGTGAGCGTAGTAGGCCGCCCCGTCCCTGAGCTCGAAACGGTCCTGCCGGATCAGCGCGATGGTCCCGGCGGCGAACCGGACAGACCGTCCGACAGACCGTCCGCGATCCCCCGGTCTATGTCGTGTTGTTGAACCGGGCCGCCGCCTGAAGGCGTGTCCGGGCAGCTGCAGCCGAGCGTGCCGAAGACGCTGGGGTCGGCGTGGACCGGTGTCCCGACACCGCAGCCCAGCGCCAGGACGGCGGTGAGCACTATCTCGGCGATCACGTCGCGGCCCCTCCTCACCCGGCGGCTGCCCGCCCCATACATAACCGGACGAGCACGCGCACTAACGGGTTCCACCGATGAGATCGGGGGCGCGGTCGATGGCCGCCTCGGCCGCCTCCGAGCGCAGAAGCATCCCGTTGAGGGCGAAGAACGTCAGGACCGCCCCGGAACCGGCCATCATCGGCGGCAGCACCAGCAAACACAGCTCCGACAAGCCCAATCCGGTCAGACGAACTCCTGCCAGCAAAACGGCGGCGTTGAAGGCGAGGATTTCGGCGAGGTGGACAACGGACCTCACCAGATACCGGCCGCCGACGGCACGGATACTGGCCGAAGATGCGGTGGTCGTCGTCATGACCCCAGGCTCGCGCGGCGCCGGGCCGCTGTCGTCGGCGCTGACACCCGTCTTGCGGGACCGCCAGCCTGACCGCGGCGATACCCGCTGGCTGCAATTACGCTCGACACTGCCGGTGCGGATCATACGAGAGGATCGGGTCAGGTGGAGCCGGAGAAACCGGGCAAGCGCGTCGTCGTCGCCGACGACGACGTGCTGTTGCGGGAGGGATTGGCCAGCCTGCTGACCCGGTCCGGTTACCGCGTCGTTGGCCAGGCCGGTGACGCGGCGAGCCTTCTAGAACTGGTCCGCCGGGAAAAGCCGGAGCTGGCGATCGTCGACATCCGGATGCCGCCGACGGGCACCACCGAAGGACTCGACGCCGCGATGACCATCCGCGAGGAGCTGCCGCCGGTCGGGCTGGTGATCTTGTCCGCGCACGTGGACGTCGAGCCGGCGATGCGGCTCCTGGCCAGCGGCCGCGGCGTCGGTTACCTGCTGAAGACGCGGGTCACCGATGTCGACGACTTCCTGGACACGCTGGGCCGGATCGCCGGCGGCGCGTGTGTGGTCGATCCGGCTCTGGTCCAGGAGTTGGTCGAAGCGCGCACCCGCAACGACCCGCTGGCCGCGCTGAGCCCACGGGAGTTGGAGGTCCTCGCCCTGATGGCGGAAGGGCGCTCGAATGCCGGCATCGCCCGCCGCTTGTGGGTCACCGAGGGCACCGTCGAGAAGCACGTCCGCAGCATCATGACCAAACTGGAGCTGCGCGAGACCCCGGACGATCACCGACGGGTTCGTGCGGTCGTCACCTTCCTGAAGGCCCGCTGACCGGTGCCGAAAGCCAAGTCGCAGGCCCTGTCTCGCCTTGGCTCGACGTTGCTGTCCCGCGACCCACTGCCCACGCCGCTGGGGATCGCGGTCGCGACCGCCTGCATCGGCGTGGAGACCGCCGTCATGCTGCTGCTCAAGATGCTCGCCGCCGACAACGCCTTCGGCGTCCTCTACCTGATCGGGGTTCTGATCGTCGCTACCGGCTGGGGCCCAAGCCTGGCCGCCGCCACCGCGGCGCTCAGCGCGCTCGCCTTCGACTACTTTCGTGGCTGGCCGGACAACACGATGGTGCCGAGCCAGCCCCAGGACTGGACGGTATTGCTGGTCTTCGTCGTCGTCGGACTGGTGGCAAACGCCCTGGCGCGCACCGCGCGAGCCCACGCCGCGGATGCCGAACAGCGGCGGCGCGACGCCGAGGCGAGCCGCGACGAGCTCGGTGTGCTGGCCGAGCAACAAGCCGCGCTACGCCGGGTTGCCACCCTGGTCGCGCGCGGAATTCGGCCATCCGACGTCTTCCCGGCGGTCGCCAATGAGCTGGCGAGATCGCTCGGCGTTGCCAACGCTTCCCTTTGGCGCTACGAGAACGACGGCACCGCAACGCTTGTCGCGGCCCGTGACGACCCCGTGCAGGTCGCGCGGATGCCCGTCGGCAGCCGTTGGTCCCTGGGCGGGCAGAACATCGGCGCCATGGTGGCCGATTCCGGTCGGCCCGCTCGAATGGACAGTCACGACAAGGCGATTGGCGACGTGGCTGCGCTGATTCGCCGCCTCGGATTGCGCAGCGGCGTGGGCGCACCCATCGTGGTCGACGGCAGGCTGTGGGGTGTCGCCGTCGTCGGCTCCGCCGCGGAGCCGCTGCCGCCCGATACCGAACAGCGGATCGGCGAGTTCAGCGAGCTGGTCGCGGCCGCCATCGCCAATGCCGAAGCCCACGCGGCACTCACGGCGTCGCGAGCGCGGATCGTCACGGCCGCCGACGACGCCCGGCGCCGCCTGGAGCGTGATCTGCACGACGGGGCGCAACAGCGGCTGGTATCGCTTGCGCTGCAACTGCGCTCGATCGAGGCCGCCATCCCGCCCGAACTGGGTTCGCTAAGAAACGAGATCTCGGCCGCCGTCACGGGCCTGAGCGCGGCGTCGGCCGATCTCCAGGAGCTCGCCCGGGGCATTCATCCGGCGATCTCGTCCAGAGGAGGGCTCGGTCCGGCGCTCGAGGCGCTCGCCCGCCGCTGCCCCGTTCCGGTCACGGTTCGCCTGGCACTGGAAGAACAGATTCCCGAATCCGTCGAAGTCGCGGCGTATTACGTTGTGGCGGAAGCCCTTACCAACGCGACCCGGCATGCGCGCGCCTCACTGATCGACGTCGACGCCCGGACCGACGAGGCGCAGCTGATGGTCGCCATCTGCGACGACGGGGTCGGTGGAGCGGACAGCCGCAACGGATCCGGGCTCCTCGGCTTGCTAGACCGGGTCGAGGCGCTCGGGGGTCACCTCGACATTGCCAGTCCGCCCGGCGGCGGCACCGCGCTGCAGGTGGCGATACCCACCCGCGCGTGACACCGCGCGGCCTCGGCCGCACGGTGTCCTATCGTCATAGCGGTGACGACTGATTCCGCCGTTGTGCCCGAGGCGTTCTTCACGGTCGACGGTGACTCGTATGTTCCGGGCGCGATGACCCAGGGGCCGTGGGGTGCCGCGATGGGTGGTCAGATCGTCGGTGGCCTGTTGGCCTGGGGCATAGAACAATCCGGTATCGAGGCCGACTTCCAGCCGGCCCGCCTCACCGTCGACCTGCTGCGTCCGGCGTTGCTCGAACCGGTGCAGATTCGGACCTCGGTGCAGCGGGAGGGCCGGCGGATCAAACTGGTCGACGGCGCGCTGGTGCAGAACGGAAACACCGTCGCGCGGGCCAGCGCGCTGTTCCTGCGCCGAGGGGAGCATCCCGACCAGGCGGTGTGGTCCGCCCCCCTGGCGATGCCGCCGCTGCCTGCCGACTCCGAGGACTTTCCGGCCGATATGCCATTTTTCATCTGGGGATACGGCGCCACCACCGCGGGCAGCCCGGGCATCGCGGCCGGCGAATGGGAACAGTCGCATTCCCGGAAGTTCGCCTGGACGCGCCTGTTTCGCCCGATCGTGCAGGGCCACCCATTGACCCCGTTCGCCCGGCTCGGCTTCGTCGGTGACGTCACCAGTTCACTGACCCATTGGGGCACCGGCGGATTGCGCTACATCAACGCCGACTACACGGTCACCGCCAGCCGCCTGCCCGACGGCGAATACCTGGGCCTGGCCGCGCAAAGCCATTACGGCACGGCCGGCGTGGCCACCGGCGCCGCCACTCTGTTCGACCGGCACGGCCCGATCGGCACCAGCTCGGCACTGGCCCTGGCCCAGCCGGCCGAGGCATTCAAGCCGAAACTCGCCTAGTCCATCAGTTGGGCGGCGACCGTCGCCCCGAGTTCCCAGCAGGCCTGCAGGTCACCCTTGTCCGGCTTGCCCGAAACCACCACGGTTTCTGCAGCTTTCGTCCAGCCCAGGCCGGTGGTGATCGACATGACGCCGCGCTCGGCGCCCTCGGTGCCCTCGTTGCCGTGCAAGTACAGGCCGAACGGGCGCCCGCGCGTCGAGTCGAGCAGCTGGTAGTAGGCGCAGTCGAACGCGTGCTTGAGCGCCCCGCTCATGTAGCCCAGGTTGGCGGGGCTACCCAGCAGGTAGCCGTCGGCGCTCAGCATCTCGGCCGGCGACACGGTCAGCGCCGGCCGGCGGACGACCTCGACACCCTCGATCTCGGGGTCGGTGGCGCCCGAGACGACCGCCTCGAACATCTCGTGGCAGTGCGGGGACGGTGTGTGGTGGACGATCAGCAGCGTCTTGCTCATGGGCGGCCCTGCAATTCGAGCGCCGTCTTCATGGCCGCCCGCGCCCGGCGGCGGTCCCCCGCGTAATCGTAGGCGCGGGCCAGCCGGTACCAGCGCCGCCAATCATCGGGATTATCTTCGACTTCGGTGCGCACCGTGGCGAACAGCGCGTCGGCGGCGTCCCGCTCGATGCGGCCCGACGCCCGTCGCGGCAGCCCGCTGGTGTCGAGCTCCATGCCGTCGGCCGCGATCAGGTGGGCCAGCTTCTGGTGCGCGAACCCGTTGCGAAGCGTCGCCACCATCGCCCACAGCCCGATCAGGGGCATGATCAGCACCGCCAGGCCCAGACCCACGGCGGCCGGCCGCCCCGAAGCGATCATCGCGACGGCCATCCGCCCCAGCAGCACGAAGTAGGTCAGCATCGCGACGCAGAGGAAGGCGATGAGGAACTGGGCGCGCAGGGCGGCGTTCATCGCCGGCTCACTGCAGGTCGAGCAGGGGCTCGAGCCCCACGGTGAGGCCGGGCCGTTCCTGGACGCGCCGCACCGCCAACAGCACGCCCGGCACGAACGAGGTGCGGTCCAGACTGTCGTGGCGGATGGTGAGCGTCTCCCCCTCGGTGCCGAACAGGATCTCCTGGTGGGCGACCAGCCCGGCCAGCCGCACCGAATGTACGGGGATTCCGTCGACGTCGGCGCCACGGGCGCCCGGCAGGCCCGTGCTGGTGGCATCGGGGTTAGGCGGCAAGCCTTTTCGCGCTTCGGCGATCAGCTTGGCAGTACGCGCGGCGGTACCGGACGGGGCGTCGACCTTGTGCGGGTGGTGCAGCTCGATCACCTCCACCGATTCGAAGAAGCGCGCCGCCTGCGCGGCGAAGTGCATCGACAGCACCGCGCCGATCGCGAAGTTCGGGGCGATGAGGACGCTCGTGTCGGGCTTGTCGGCCAGCCACGCCTCGACCTGCTGCAGGCGTTCGGCGGTGAAGCCGGTGGTGCCGACGACGGCGTGAATTCCGTTGCCGATCAGGAACTCCAGGTTGCCCATCACCACGTCGGGATGAGTGAAGTCGATGACCACCTCGGTGTCGGAGTCGGTTAACAGGCCGAGCGGGTCGCCGGCGTCGACCTCCGCGGACAGGGTCAAATCGTCGGCGGCCTGCACGCCCGCCACCATCGCCGAACCGACCTTGCCCTTAGCTCCCAGGACGCCTACCCGCATGGGCTTCACCCTAGACCGAGCCGATTCATCCACAGTTGGGTGTTTATCCACAACGGCGGTTTTCTCGGTGGCCTGGTACGGGCACCCTGGGATATTTTTCGAACATGTGTTCGAACGAGCTCCCGGCGGAGGTGTCCGCCGCCTTGGACGCGCAGGACGCGGCCGACGCGGCGGTGCGCGCCCTGAACCTCGGTGCGTTGAGCCCCGCCGTCCGGTTGCGCGTGCTGGAGCGTCTCGAGACCTCGCACCGCCGGCAGGTCGCGACAAGCCATGACCTGATCGCGGGCCTGGCGCTAGAGGATCCCGGTGAGCTGGGCGGGCCGGTTCACAAGGTCATCGGAGACTGGTTGCGCATCAGCTACGCCGAGGCATGCCGACGGGTCCGCGACGCCAGGCAGCTCTCGCCGCGCGTCACCCTCACCGGCCAGGAGTTGCCGCCTGAGTTACCCGCCACCGCGCGGGCATGGCGGGACGGCGCCCTCGACGGGCAGCACCTGCGGGTCATTCAGACCTTCGTGCGCGGTCTCCCCGACGCCGTGCCCCCCGAGACGGTGGAGGCCGCCGAACAGTTCCTGGCCCAGCAGGCGGTGACCTTGCGTCCCGACCAGCTGGAAAAGGTCGCGCACCGGTGCGCGCTGCGGATCAATCCGGACGGCAAATTCTCCGACGCCGACCGCGCGCGGCAGCGCGGCTTCGCCTGGACCGGGCAGCGCCTCGACGGGATGAGCGTCGGGAAGCTGGTCGCGTCCCCGGAACTGCGCGCCAACCTCGATGCCTGGCTGGCGCGGTTCGCCGCGCCCGGCATGTGCAACCCGGACGACGAAAAGCCCTGCGTCGAAGGCGAACCCAGCGACGAGTCGGCGAGCGGCGACGTGCGCAGCCACGCGCAACGCCAGCATGACGCCCTCAACGCCTTGGTGCGCGGCCTGCTGGGCGATCCGAAACTGGGCGCCCACAACGGATTACCGGTCACCGTCATCGTTTCCACCACGCTGCAGGAGCTGACGGCCGGCAGCGGGCGGGCGGTGACCGGCGGCGGAACGGTGCTGCCGATGGGCGACGTGATCCGGATGGCGCGCCATGCCTACCACTACCTGGCCGTGTTCGACGAACACTCGGACCGCCCGCTGTATCTCGGCCGGACGCGGCGAATCGCCACGCCGGATCAGCGCATCGTGCTGTACGCGAAGGACCGCGGCTGCACGCATCCTGGCTGCGACGCGCCGGGCTACTGGTGCGAGGTCCACCATCTCGACGACTGGGCCAGCGGCGGGTTGACCGACGCCGACAAGCTCACCTTCGCCTGCACGCAGCACCACAAGCTGATCGACAGGGGCTGGCGGACAAGGAAACTCCCGAACGGACGCACCGAATGGATTCCGCCGCCGCGCTTTGGCCGCGGCCCGGGCAGCAACGACTACCACCACCCGGAACGCTTGTCGGATCCTTGACGCTAGATCTTGAACCGGCCGGCGAACCCGCGCAGCGGCAGGTCCGCGCTGGTGATGAGCCCCGGCGGCGCCGCGACGACCGATCTGATCGAGGCGAGCGCGGGCATGCCGGTGACGGTCATGCCGATGGAGGCGAAGTTGTCCGGATTGGACAGGTCGACGCCGGGCTTGGGGAAGATCATGTGCTTGTTGTAGATGCACGGGTCACCCTTGATCTGGGTGATATAGCAGCCCTTGATGTTCCAGCTCGGATCGGTGTGCGGGGTCATCTGCCACTCCAGGTGCGTCTCGACCCGCGGCACCCCGTCCACCATGCCCTGATACTTGATGTAGTTGCCGCCCAGCGACCCCTTGGGCAGGGTGTACCAGCCCAGGTCCACGTCCTTGGTGCACGCGCCGAGTTCGTAGCTGAACTTCACCTCGTCGAGTGGCAGATCGAAGCAGTCGGCCATCATGAGCACGCTGTCCGCGAACACGCGGGTGTACTTCTCCAGCTTGGCCGGGATTTCCGGATCGTCGACCGGCTGGCCGTAGCCCACCTCGATCCAGGTGTCCTTGGAGTGGTGGCACGACACGTCCACGGATTCGATCGTGGTGACGTTCTCGATGTCGGCGACGTCGGCCGAACACACCACGCCCAGTATCTGGTTCAAACCCGGGTTCATCCCGGTCCCGTAGAACGTCGCGCCGCCCTTTTCGCAGGCCTCGGCCAGTAGCCGGCTCACCGGCTTGCCCGATGGGTGCGGATGGTTCTTGTCGCGGTGCCAGCCGGTGATCCAGTCGGCGGTGGTGACGATGTTGATCCCGGCCTCGAGCACCTTGACATAGAGGTCCTCGTCGGGGAACACGCCGTGGAAGGTGAGCACGTCCGGCTTGGCGGCGATGATCTCCTCGATGGTGCCGGTGGCCTTGACGCCGTTGGGGGCGACCCCGGCGAGCTCACCGGCGTCCTTGCCAACCTTCTCCGGCGAATAGCAATGCACGCCAATGAGTTCGAGGTCGGGCTGGGTCGCGATCCGCCTGATCATCTCCGAACCGACGTTTCCGGTGGCCACCTGGAACACGCGGATCGGTGCGCTGGTCATTGCATTGAACCTTCCTGTGATGCGAATGCCTCGGGATAGAACTGCTTGGCCCACTTACGAATTGCGGTGAAGCCCTCGTACTCCTCGGTGGCCAGCGCCGGCGGGTCCGAGTAGCGCTGGTGTCGCCAGATCTCGATGTCCTGCTCGAACTGGCGGATCACTTCACGCCCGAATTCGGCCGCCTTGCGCTCGGCGCGGTCGGGGTCTTTACCCCCGGTCCGGCCGATGTAGACCATGAACCGGACGTCGGAGGTGAACTCGTCGACCGGGGTGACCGCGGAGATGGTGCGGTTGTCGATCATCCCCCAACTCTTGGTCACCGCGATGCCCAAGCCGCCGTTGATGGCCTCGACGCCGCTGTTGACGTCCTCGATCTTCTGCCCGTCGTCACCTTCGAAGGTGATGGTGAAGTCGACGAACGACACCGGTTCGGCGAAGTCGTGGCGGGTGAACACCGGCACGATCGGCGTGTTGTGCACGAACTTGAAATGTGCGAAGTCGACGCCGTTTTCGAGCACGTACTGCGGGTGCAGCTCCAGGGCGGGCCGGTACAGCCGCTGCTGCGGGTAGTAGTCGGCGGCGCCGCTGCCGTCGCGGAATGCGGCGAAGACGTCCGGCGCGTCGAAATACGGCTCGCGGCGCTCGACGTCGTGCCAGATGTAGACCGACGCGTTGCGTTCGACGACCGGGTAGGTGCGGATGCGACGGCCCCGATTGGGCCGGTCCTGGTAGGGAATGCAGACGTTGCGGCCCTCCTGGCTCCACTGCCACCCGTGGAACGGGCACTGCAACACCTCGCCGACGACCGTGCCGCCGTAACCCAGGTGCGCGCCGAGGTGCTCGCAGTAGGCGTTCATCACGGTGAGCTCACCGGACTCGGCCCGCCAGGCGACCATCTCCTGGCCGAAATACTTCATCGCGTGCACCTCGCCCACACCGATCTCGTCGGACCAGGCGACCTGGAACCAGCCGGTTGGTGTCATCGACAACGGCGGCTTAGCCATGCGGGATCCCTCCTTGGAAGAGATGATAGGCGGGACCACGAACAAATCAAAGCACCCTCTATGAAACTGTGGGCGCGATAGGCTCGGCAGATGACTCGGCACGTCAACGCGGCCGGAACCGCGAGCCGGCGCCCCAACCGGCGTGGCAACGCCACCCGCGAGAGCATGCTCGAAGCCGCGCTCAAGTCGTTGGCATCCGGCGATCCGGGCTCGGTGTCGGCCAACCGCATCGCCAAGGAGATCGGCGCCACCTGGGGCGCCGTGCAGTACCAGTTCGGCGACACCGACGGCTTCTGGGCGGCGGTGCTGCACCGCACCGCCGAGCGCCGCGCAGCGACCTTCTCGACGCTGTCGACGCCGGTCTCACCCGACGCGCCCCTGCGCGAGCGGGTCGGGGCAATCATCGACACCCTTTACGACGGCTTGGCGTCGCCGGATTCGCGCGCGATCGAAAACCTGCGCGCTGCGCTCCCCCGCGACCCCGCCGAGCTCGAGCGCCTGTTCCCGCGCACCGCCGCCGAGCTGTTCTCCTGGGGCAAAAGCTGGCTGGAGACCTGCCAGAACGCCTTCGCCGGCCTGGACGTCGACCCCGAGCGGGTGCGCGAGGTGGCCGCCCTGATCCCCGGCGCGATGCGCGGGCTGGTGTCCGAACGTCAGCTGGGCTCGTACGCCGACCTCGATATGGCGCGGCGGGGCCTGACCAACGCGCTGGCCGCCTACCTGGAGCAATCGCGCCGGTGACGTCCGGTGACGTCCCGGGCGACATCGCGATCCGCCGGGCCGGACCGGGCGATTTCGCCCGGGTCGCCGAGATGCACTATCCGGTCTGGCGGCAGTCCTGGGCCGGCGTACTGCCGGACGCCACGCTCGACGTCCTCGGATCGCCGCGGCGCTGGGCCGTCCTGGCGTACCCGGGTATCCTGCTGCGCAGCCATTGGAGCATGTGGCTCGCGGAATCCGGTTCGCGGACAATCGGTATGACCCTCTTCGGCCCCGATCCCACGAACCCCGACCAGGTGGAACTCGATTCGCTCTACGTCGCGGCCGACAGCCAGCGCCACGGTGTCGGTGGGCGCCTGCTCGCCACGGCCCTGGCGGAAAGCCCGCCGGGAGACGTCGTCCTATGGTGCGCCGAACACAACACCCAGGCGCGAATCTTCTACGAGAGGAACGACTTTCACGCCGACGGGCGCACCCTGGACTGGGAACCGCTGCCCGGCGTCAAGGTCGCCCACCTGGGCTATCGGCTGCGCCGGCGTTAGCTTTGGCGGCCGGCATGGGACGCGGACGTCAGCCGGCGGCGACGTCTCGGCGCAGGTCGTACTCACCGAGATCGGTGTTCGCCAGCGTGGAGCGATGTGCGCCCGGGGTGAAGGGCCACACCTCGGGCACCCCCTCCTTGTTCAGGTACCAGCTGTCACATCCGGTCGTCCACACCGTGTCCGGCATCGCGGCGCGCAGCGTGGCGTTGAAACTCTCGGTCGCCGCCCAGGTCGGCTCCACGGTGTCGAATTCGCCACGCCGCCACCGTTGAATCCACCGCAGGATGTGGTCGGCCTGCGATTCGGCGACGGTCGTCAACGCGAGGTTGCCGACCGGGCTGTGCGGCCCCAGCATCATGAAGAAGTTCGGGAACCCGGGCAGCGCCACGGTCCGGTAGGCCCGCGGACCGTCGCGCCACACCTCGTCGGCGGTAATTCCGTCGCGGCCGATCACTTGCATCGGCCGGAAGAACGCGTGTGTGTCGAACCCGGTGGCGAGGACGACGATATCCGCCTCGTGCAAGACGCCGTCGCCGGTCACGATGCCGCGCCGTTCCAGGTGGTCGATTCCGGCGGTGACCAGCTCGACGTCGTCGCGCTGGATGGCGCGGTAGAAGCCGTTCGACATCACCAGCCGTTTGCACATCGGCGTGTAGTCGGGTGTCAGTGCCCGGCGCAACTCGGGGTCGCGGACCTCGCGCAGGCTCGCCCGGCACAGCGTTCCCATGATCTTTCGGCGCAGGCCCGGCTTGGTGAGCCCGGCGGCGAACGTGTCGAAGCCCAGGCTGTAGCCACGGTAGGCGATCCGGTCGAGCCAGCCGCCCGGCGAGAAGAGGTGCGACCAGTCGGGGTTGCGGGCGAACGTGTACTGGTAGACCCGCGAAGGGATGTCGCAGACCAGGCCGGGGTAGGTGTTCTCACGCCAGGTCCCGCCGACCTCGTCGGCCTTCTCGTAGATGGTGACGTCGGTTATCCCGTTGCGCAACAACGCGATCGCGACGCATAGTCCCGACATGCCCGCTCCGACGACGGCTACGGCGGGATCGCGTCGCATGGCCCGCCGGCTACTCGGACTCGGCGCGCTGTTTGAGGCGCTGCAGGGTGAGCCGGATGTGTTCGGTGTTGGCGGCCACGCGATCCGGAACGCCGGTGGCCCTGCCTGCGAGCTTGCGGAACCAGCGGGGCCTGCGGTCCCAGGTGCTTTCGGTGACCCGGCAGCCGTGGTCGGCGGCCACGATGTCGTATTGCCAGCGCGCGATCGGCAGGACGGTGTGCCGCACGTCGAACGCGAAGACGCGACCCGGTTCCGCATCGGTGACGGTGCACGTGGTGCTCCAGCGCCGCTTGCCGCTTTCGTTGTGTCCGGTGAACACGGCCCCGGGACGGGCGGCATCGCCTTTGCGCCACTCCATCGCCACCGCTTCCTCAGCGAACGAGGCCAGCGTCGGCAGATCGGTGAGGAGCCGGTACACCGCCTCGGGGCGGGCATTGACCTGCACGGTGGCCGTCACGCACGGGTCAGTCATCCGCCGATCATAGCCAGCACACCCCGGATTTCACCGTGATTGCGGCCCGTCCGAAGTTTCCCCACACTTGAGTGCGAACCGTCCAGAGCGAGGGGCAAGCATGCGAGTCGGCGTACCGACCGAGACCAAGGTCAACGAGTTCAGGGTGGCCATCACCCCCGCCGGCGTCGCCGAACTGACCCGTCGCGGCCACGAAGTGCTCGTGCAGGGCGGCGCCGGGGACGGGTCGTCTATCCCCGATGACGAGTTCAAGGCGGCGGGCGCCCGATTGGCCGACACGGCCGAACAGGTGTGGGCCGAGGCCGACCTGCTGCTCAAGGTGAAGGAGCCGATTGAGTCCGAATACGGCCTCCTGCGCCAGGATCAGGTGCTCTTCACCTATCTGCACCTGGCCGCCTCTCGTACCTGCACCGACGCGCTATTGGCTTCCGGGACAACGTCGATCGCGTACGAGACGGTGCAGGCCGCCGACGGCACCTTGCCGTTGCTGGCTCCGATGAGCGAGGTCGCCGGCCGGCTCTCGGCCCAGGTCGGCGCCTACCACCTGATGCGCACCCACGGGGGGCGCGGTGTGCTGATGGGCGGGGTCCCCGGCGTCAAGCCCGCCGACGTCGTGGTGATCGGCGCGGGCACGGCCGGCTACAACGCCGCCCGGGTCGCGGGCGGCATGGGCGCGAACGTGACGGTCCTCGACGTCAACATCGCCAAGCTGCGCCTGCTGGATGCCGAATTCGGCGGACAGGTGCGCACGCGCTACTCGTCGGCGTACGAGCTCGAGGGCACCGTCACGCGCGCCGACCTGTTGATCGGGGCGGTCCTGTTGCCGGGCGGCAAGGCGCCGGAACTGGTGCCGAATTCGCTTGTGGCCCAGATGAAGTCGGGCGCGGTGCTGGTGGACATCTCCATCGACCAGGGCGGGTGCTTCGCGGATTCCCGGCCGACCACCCACGACGATCCGACGTTCGCCGTGTACGACAAGCAGTTCTACTGCGTGGCCAACATGCCCAGCGCGGTGCCCAAGACGTCGACGGTGGCGCTGACCAACGCGACCATGCCCTACGTGCTCGAACTGGCCGACCGCGGGTGGCGGGCGGCGTGCCGATCGGATCCCGCTCTGGCCAAAGGTCTTTCGACGCACGACGGCGGGCTGCTGGCCCAGCGGGTGGCCGCCGACTTGGGCCTGCCGTTCACCGACCCGGCGGGGCTGCTGAGCTAGTCGCGCTCCACCAGGCTGGCGATGATGTCGGCCGCCGGCCCGGGTTGGGCCTCCTTGAACGACGTTCCGGCCCATAGCGGTATCCCGTTCGGGTCCTCCATGGCGGCCGCCGCCTCCCGGATCGGGCTGGTCATCTGGTTGACCTCCGGGTAGCCCAGCGGCGCCACGTTGTCCAGCAGCCGGGTGAAGTTGTTCTCCAGGCCGCGCGCGTAGCGGCCCGAGAAGGCGCGCGTGACAACGGTGGTGCCGAAGACCGGGTTCTTCAGGGCGGTGCGGTGCGCGGTACTGGTGCCGGCTTCGTCGCTGAGCAACAGGGCGGTGCCGACCTGCGCGGCCACCGCGCCCCGGTTCAGCACGGCGGTGACGTCGCGGGCGGTGCCCAGTCCGCCGGCCGCGACGACCGGAACGTCTTGCGCATGGCGGATGCGATCGATCAGCTGGTGCAGCGATTCGTTGCCGGGCTCCATGTCGGGCGCGAACGTGCCCCGGTGCCCGCCCGCGTCCGGGCCCTGGACGATCAGGCTGTCCGCGCCGGCGGCCACGGCCACTCCGGCCTCGTACGCCGACGTCACCGTGACCATCACCAACAGGCCCAGCGCGCCGAGCCGCCGGATGACGTCGGGCGGCGGCACCCCGAAGGTGAACGAGACCAGCTCGGGCCGCACGTCGGCCACCACCTCGAGCTTGTGCTCCCAGTCGTCGTCGTCGCCGTATTGCGGGTGCCCGACCTCGACCTGGTAGTAGTCGGCGATCTCCTCGAGTTCCTCGGCGTAGTAGTCCAGCGCCATCCAGTCGGCGACGCTGGGTTGGGGGACGAACAGGTTGACGCCGAGCGGGCCGGTGGTGGCCGCGCGCGCGGCGGCGATGTCCTCGGCGAAGCGCTCCGCGCTGCGGTGGCCGCCGGGGACGAAGCCGAGGCCGCCCGCGTTGGAGACCGCCGCGGCCAGCTCGGGCGTGCCCGGTCCGCCAGCCATCGGCGCACCCACGATGGGCACCATGATGTCCCAAAAGCCCAGTACCACGGAGCTAATTTACCATCGCCCGAAGTTGTTGGGGCAGTGACCGTTTGGAGGCATAGGGCCCCAGGACGGCAGCACCATAGGGCTGGTTCAGCAGCCGGCGGGCAACCGCGTTGACCTCCTCGACCGTCACTTGGTCGATCTTCCCTAGGGTCTGCTCGATGCTGCGGTGCTCGCCGTAGTTCAGTTCGTTGCGGCCCAGACGGCTCATCCGCGAGCTGGAATCCTCCAAACCGAGTACGAGCCCGCCGCGCAACGACCCCTTCGCGATGCGGCACTCCCCCTCGGTGATGCCGTCGCGGGCCACCGACTCGAGGACCTCGTTGGTCACCTGCATCACCTCGGCGAACCGCTCGGGCTGGCAGGCGGCGTAGACGGACAGCGCGCCGCTGTCGGCGAAGATGTCCACCGTCGAGTAGACCGAATAGGCCAGCCCGCGCAACTCGCGAACCTCTTGAAACAGCCGGGAACTCAGGCCGCCGCCCAGCGCGCTGTGTAACACCGACAGCGCCCAGCGGTGCCGCCAGCTACGCCCCGGGGTCCGCACGCCCAGCGCCACGTGGGTCTGTTCGGCGTCCCGGTTGCCCAGCGACAAACTGGGCCGTCCGGTCACCCGTCCGGCACCCTTGCGCGGGGCGATGGGCCGGCGCCCGCGGACCAGGTGCGGCCCGAAGTGCGCACGCACCAGCGCGACGACCTCGTCGTGGTCGACGTTGCCGGCCACCGCCACCACCATGCGTTCCGGCGTGTAGCGGCGCACGTGAAACGAGTGCAGCTGATTCCGGGTCATCGACGACACCGAGTGCGCGGTGCCGATCACCGGCCGGCCCACCGGGTGGTCACCGAACATCGCGCCCAGGAACATGTCCCCCAGCGCGTCCTCGGGATCGTCGTCACGCATCGCGATCTCTTCGAGCACCACGTCGCGCTCCAGCTCGACGTCCTCGGCGGCGCACCGGCCGTTGAGCACCACGTCGGCCACCAGGTCGACGGCCAGCTCCAGGTCGCTGTCCAGCACGTGCGCGTAGTAGCAGGTGTGCTCCTTGGCCGTGAAGGCGTTCAGCTCCCCGCCGACGGCGTCCATCGCCTGCGCGATGTCCACAGCGCTTCGGGTGGGCGTCGACTTGAACAGCAGATGCTCGAGGAAGTGCGCCGCCCCAGCCACGGTGGCACCCTCGTCGCGCGATCCGACGCCCACCCAGACGCCGACGGACGCCGAACGCACCGACGGCAGGTACTCGGTGACGACCCGAAGGCCACCCGGAAGCGTGCTGCGGCGCAGCGCGGTCGAGGATTCGACCTCAAGCGTCTGCTTGCCGCGGCGCAGGGCCGCGGCGCGATCAGCTGCTGGCTGTCGCGGCATCGGCTGGCGCGGCCTCCTGAGGAGCCCCGGCGTCGGACGGGGCCGCGGCGTCTTCCTCGACCAGGACGAGGGAGATCTTGCCGCGCTTGTCGATGTCGGCGATCTCGACCCGCAGCTTGTCGCCGACGTTGACGACGTCCTCGACCTTCGCGATGCGCTTGCCCCTGCCGAGCTTCGAGATGTGCACCAGGCCGTCGCGTCCCGGCAGCAACGACACGAACGCGCCGAAATCGGTGGTCTTGACCACGGTGCCCAGGAACCGCTCGCCCACGGTCGGCAGCTGCGGGTTGGCGATGGCGTTGATCCGGTCGATCGCCGCCTGGGCCGAGGGGCCGTCGGTGGCGCCGACGAACACGGTGCCGTCGTCCTCGATGGAGATCTGCGCGCCGGTCTCCTCGGTGATGGCGTTGATGACCTTGCCCTTGGGCCCGATGACCTCGCCGATCTTGTCCACCGGGACCTTGATGGTGGTCACCCGCGGCGCGTAGGGGCTCATCTCGTCGGGCGCGTCAATGGCCTCGGCCATCACCTCGAGGATGGTCAGTCGCGCATCCTTGGCCTGCGCGAGGGCACCCGCGAGGACCTGGGACGGGATGCCGTCGAGCTTGGTGTCGAGCTGCAGCGCGGTGACGAAGTCCTTGGTGCCGGCACACTTGAAGTCCATGTCGCCGAACGCGTCCTCGGCACCAAGGATGTCGGTCAGCGTGACGAATCGCCGCTCGGCCTTACCGTCGACCTCGACGTCGTCGGACACCAGCCCCATCGCGATGCCGGCGACCGGCGCCTTGAGCGGCACCCCGGCGTTGAGCAGGGCCAGCGTGGACGCGCACACCGATCCCATCGACGTCGAGCCGTTGGAGCCCAGCGCTTCGGACACCTGGCGGATGGCGTAGGGGAACTCCTCGACGCTGGGCAGCACCGGGATCAGGGCGCGCTCGGCGAGCGCGCCGTGCCCGATCTCACGCCGCTTGGGCGAACCGACCCGGCCGGTTTCACCGGTCGAATACGGCGGGAAGTTGTAGTGGTGCATGTAGCGCTTGGACGTCTCGGGCCCCAGCGAGTCGATCTGCTGGGCCATCTTGACCATGTCCAGCGTGGTCACCCCGAGGATCTGGGTCTCGCCGCGCTCGAACAGCGCGCTGCCGTGCGCCCGCGGCACCACGGCCACCTCCGCCGACAACGCTCGGATGTCGGTGATGCCGCGGCCGTCGATGCGGAAGTGGTCGGTCAGGATGCGCTGGCGGACCAGCTTCTTGGTCAGCGAGCGGAACGCGGCGCTGACCTCCTTTTCGCGGCCCTCATAGGTCTCGGCGAGGCGCTGCTGCACCTCGGCCTTGAGCTCGTCGGTGCGCGCGTCGCGCTCGGCCTTGCCGCCGATGGTCAGCGCCTTGGCCAGCTCGTCGGTGGCCACCGAGGCCACCGAGTAGTAGACGTCGTCGCCGTAGTCGGGGAACGTCGGGTAGTCACCCGTGGGTTTGGCGGCCGCGTCGGCCAGCTCCTGCTGCGCGGTGCACAGCGCGGCGATGAACGGCTTGGCGGCCTCCAGGCCCTCGGCCACGACGGTTTCGGTCGGCGACTGGGCTCCGCCTTCGACGAGCTCGATGACGTTCTCGGTGGCCTCGGCCTCGACCATCATGATCGCGACGTCCGCCTTGCCGTCATGCTCGCCGACGATGCGGCCGGCCACCACCATGTCGAACACGGCCCGTTCGAGCTGCTCGACCGTGGGGAAGGCGACCCAGGTGCCGTCGATCAGCGCCACCCGCACGCCCCCGACGGGACCGGAGAACGGCAGGCCGGCCAGCTGGGTGGAGGCCGACGCGGCGTTGATCGCCAGCACGTCGTACAGGTCGTTGGGGTCCAGGCTCAGGATCGTCACCACGACCTGGATCTCGTTGCGCAGCCCGTTGACGAACGATGGCCGCAGCGGGCGGTCGATCAGCCGGCAGGTCAGGATCGCGTCGGTGGAGGGCCGGCCCTCGCGACGGAAGAACGAACCGGGGATGCGGCCGGCGGCGTACATCCGCTCCTCGACATCGACGGTGAGCGGGAAGAAGTCGAAGTGCTCCTTGGGGCTCTTGCTGGCGGTGGTCGCCGACAAGAGCATGTTCTCGTCGTCGAGGTAGGCGACGACGGCGCCGGCGGCCTGCTGGGCCAGCCGGCCGGTCTCGAAACGGATGGTGCGGGTGCCGAGGCTCCCGTTGTCGATAACGGCGGTTGACTCGAACACGCCTTCTTCAATTTCAGCGACAGACATGGGTGTCCGTACGGCCTCTCTGGGTATTCAGCTGTTTCGCGTGGTCACGCGCAGGTAACCCGAGAGCTTCCTAAGGAGAGGAAAGAGTCTGAATGCGGCTACGGCCATCGATCGAAGCGGCCGACCTGCTCCAGATCCGGAGAGCCCGGCAGCCACTACCGAAGACCGCCCGATGCAGACCGGGCTGCTCCCATGTGACGTGCGCAGTGACACGCTGGAACGGCACACGCGGATCTGCGTGACCGCACCGTTTGCTCGGGCCGAATCGGCCCAGAACGCTCCCACTCTACATGGCGAACTCAGGCCGCCGGCAGGGCTTCGCCAATTGGCGGTTTCCGAGCGTCAGCGGCGCAGACCCAGGCGCTCGACCAGCGAGCGGTACCGTTCCACGTCGATCTGGGCGACGTACTTGAGCAGCCGGCGCCGCCGACCGACCAGCAGGAGCAGACCCCGCCGCGAGTGGTGATCGTGCTTGTGCACCTTGAGGTGCTCGGTCAGGTCGGCGATCCGCTTCGTCAGCAGCGCGACCTGCGCCTCCGGGGAACCGGTGTCGGTGTCATGCAGGCCGTAGGTGCCCAGGATTTCTTTCTTCTGTTCGGCGGTCAGCGCCACGAAAACATCTCCATCAATCGGTGCCGCGAAAAATACGTCGGGCGTGGCCGCCGCGGACTGCAGCACACGCCGTATCGGGGGGCGAGTCTATCAGCGGCGGTGACGTCGGCCGAAATCGCAGGCCGGACCCGCCCCTTGACAACATACAACCATTTGGTTGTATGTTGGAGCAGTGACCGTAGCGCAAGAGGACCGGGTGGACGCCCTGTTCCACGCGCTGGCCGACCGAACCCGGCGCGACATCATGCGCCGGACGCTGGCCGGGGAACACTCGGTGTCCGCACTGGCACTGAAATACGACATGAGTTTTGCGGCGGTGCAGAAGCACGTCGCCGTGCTCGAGAAGGCCGGCCTGATAACCAAACGGCGCAGCGGTCGCGAGCAGTTGGCCAGGGGGGACGTGACGGCCGTGCGGTCGGTCGCTTCCCTGCTGACCGAGCTGGAACTGCTCTGGCGCGGTCACATCGCGCGCGTCGACGAACTCATCGCATCGGACTCGACCGATTCCACCAACCCGACCAGGGAGGACTGACCATGCCCGTCACCGACGTCCAGCACGATCTGGAGAACCTCACGCTGACCATCACCGCGGACTTCGCCGCGCCGGTGCAGCGGATCTGGCAGGTCTACGCCGACCCGCGTCAGCTGGAGAAGGTGTGGGGACCGCCGTCGCACCCGGCGACCGTCGTCGATCACAGCCTCACGCCCGGAAGCCGCACGACCTACTTCATGACCGGCCCGGACGGCGAGAAGTACGCCGGCTACTGGGAGATTACGGCCGTCGACGAACCGACGAGCTTCTCGTTCCTCGACGGCTTCGCCGACCCGGACTTCAATCCCAACCCCGACCTGCCGGTCTCGGTGAACGTGTACACCTTCGCCGAGCACGGCGGCGGTACTCGGGCGACCTATGTGAGCACCTACGAGTCCGCCGAGGCGCTTCAGCAGGTGCTGGACATGGGCGTGGTCGAGGGCGCCTCGTCGGCGATCAACCAGATCGACCACCTGCTGGCTTCCTGAAAGCGCGGCGGGTCAGTCCCGCGCCGAAAGCATCGCGCGCGCCCGTTCGGTGTCCTTGCCCATCGCGTCGATGAGGTCCTTCACCGAATCGAACTTGGTTTGCCCGCGGATGCGGCCGACGAAGTCCAGCGCCACGTACTGGCCGTAGAGGTCGGCGGTGGTGTCCAGGACGAAGGCCTCGACGGTGCGGGTGCGTCCGGAGAACGTGGGGTTGGTGCCGACGGACACCGCGGCCTGGTAGCGCTCGCCCGGGACGACGCTGCCGGTCACCGGTCCGTGCCCGAGCAGGGTGAACCACGCGGCATAGATGCCGTCGGCCGGAATCGCCGAATACATCGGGGGCGCCACGTTGGCGGTCGGGAATCCCAGCTCCATGCCGCGCCCCTCGCCCCGGACGACCACGCCCTCGACGCGGTGCGGACGGCCCAGCGCCTCCATGGCCGTCACCACGTCGCCGGCGTCCACGCAGGACCGGATGTAGGTCGAAGAAAACGTCACCGTCTCGTTGCTGTGGTGCTCGGACAGCAGCGACATGGACTCGACGGCGAACCCGAAGCGCTCCCCGGCGCGCCGCAGGGTCTCGACGTTGCCGGCCGCCTTCTTGCCGAAGGTGAAGTTCTCCCCCACCACCACCTCCACCACGTGCAGGTGTTCCACCAGCAGCTCGTGGACGTAGCGCTCCGGGGTCAGCTTCATGAAGTCGCTGGTGAACGGCATCACCAGGAAGACGTCGATGCCCATCTCCTCGACCAGCTCCGCGCGCCGCGTCAGCGTCGTCAGCTGCGCCGGATGGCTGCCCGGGTAGACCACCTCCATCGGGTGCGGGTCGAAGGTCATCAGCACGGTCGGCACGTTGCGCTCGCGCCCGGCCTTGACCGCATGAGCGATCAGTTCGGCATGGCCCCGGTGCACGCCATCGAACACGCCGATGGTGAGCACGCATCTGCCCCAGTCCGTGGGGATCTCGTCTTGGCCGCGCCACCGCTGCACGAGGGCAAGCCTACGGCCACCCAACGTCTGCCGGGAGATCCGCCACCGCGAGGGTGTCGAGGAGCACACGATCAGGCCTGGGTTGCCTAAACTTTGTCGTTGTGAGGGGTCGTTGTGAGGGATCGTTGTGAGGGCTGACGAAGAGCGTGGCGGTATCACCGCGGTCGGCCAGGATTACCTCAAAGTGATCTGGAACGCGCAGGAGTGGTCCCCCAAGGACGCACCGCAAAAGGTCAGCACCAAGATGCTGGCCGAGAAGATCGGGGTGTCGGCCAGTACGGCCTCGGAGTCCATCCGCAAGCTCGCCGAGCAGGGCCTGGTCGACCACGAGAAATACGGGGCGGTGACCCTGACCGAGGCGGGCCGGCGGGCGGCGCTGGCGATGGTGCGCCGGCACCGGCTGCTGGAGACCTTCCTGGTGAACGAGCTCGGCTACGGCTGGGACGAGGTGCACGACGAGGCCGAGGTGCTCGAACACGCGGTGTCGGATCGGCTGGTCGCCCGCATCGACGCAAAACTGGGGTTCCCGCAGCGCGACCCGCACGGGGACCCGATCCCGGCCTCCGACGGCCAGGTGCCCACGCCGCCGGCCCGGCAGCTGTGGGCGTGCGGCGACGGGGACACCGGAACCGTGGCCCGCATCTCCGACGCCGACCCGGAGATGCTGCGCTATTTCGCCGACGTCGGCATCAACCTCGACTCGCGGCTGCGGGTCCTGACCCGTCGGGAATTCGCCGGCATGATCTCGGTGGCGATCGAATCCGGCGACGGAGTGGAGACGACGGTCGACCTGGGCAGCCCGGCAGCCCGGGCGATCTGGGTTGTGGGCTAACCCAAGCTCGCTCGGGCTAGCGCTCGGCGCGCTGGTAGGCGGTGACGACGGCCGCGCCACCCAGCCCGATGTTGTGTTGCAGTGCGGCGCTGACGTTGTCGACCTGCCGCTTGTCGGCGGTGCCCCGCAGCTGCCACGTCAGCTCGGCGCACTGCGCCAGGCCCGTCGCGCCCAGCGGGTGGCCCTTGGAGATCAGGCCGCCCGACGGGTTGACCACCCAGCGCCCGCCGTAGGTGGTGTCGCCGTTGTCGATCAGCTTGGGCGCCTCGCCCGGGGCGCACAGGCCCAGCGCCTCGTACAGCAGCAGCTCGTTGGCCGAGAAGCAGTCGTGCAGCTCGATCACCTGGAAGTCTTCGGGCCCCAACCCGGACTGCTGGTAAACCTGTTGCGCGGCCTGGACATTCATGTCGTAGCCGATCAGGTTCTTGGCGCTTCCGTCGAAGGTGGACTCGAAGTCGGTGGTCATGGCCTGACCGACGATCTCCACGGCCTGGCCGGCCAACCCGTGGCTGTCGACGAAGCTCTCCGAGGCCAGGATCGCCGCGCCGGAACCGTCGGACGTGGGCGAGCACTGCAGCTTGGTCAGGGGATCGGAGATCATCCGTGCGGCCAGGATGTCCTCGAGCGTGTAGGACTCCTGGAACTGCGCGAACGGGTTGTTGACGGAGTGCTTGTGATTCTTGTAGCCGATCTTGGCGAAATGCTCTGCGGTGCTGCCGTATTGGCGCATGTGCTCGCGACCGGCGGCGCCGAACATCCAGGGTGCGACCGGCATCGCGAACTCGTCGATCGCGGCCATCGCCTTGACGTGCTTGCCCATCGGCGATTCGCGGTCCTGCGCACCGCCGCCCAGCGAACCGGGTTGCATCTTCTCGAAGCCGAGCGCGATGGCGCAGTCGACGATCCCGCCGCGGATGGCCTGGGCCGCCAGGAACAGCGCGGTCGAGCCAGTCGAGCAGTTGTTGTTGACGTTGACGATCGGAATGCCGGTCATGCCCAGCTCGTAGAGCGCCCGCTGCCCGGACGTCGAGTCGCCGGCGACGTAGCCGACGTAGCCCTGCTGCACCTCGCGGTAGTCGATGCCGGCGTCGGCCAGCGCGTTGGTTCCGGACTCGCGCGCCATGTCGGGGTAGTCCCAGCCCTCTCGGCGGCCCGGCTTCTCGAATTTCGTCATGCCGACGCCGACGACGTAAACCTTGTTGGACATCGTTGTCCCCTTCCGAACAGTAGGCCGGCTAGATATCCGCCTGGATGTCTCAGTGTGCAACGTAGCCCAACCAACCGTTCGGCCGGGGCCGCTACAGCGTCGCCGGGCGGATCACGACCACCGACTTGGTGCGCGCGCCCTCGTCGCGCAGCAGCGCGATGACCCGCCCGTCGGCATCGCAGGCGGCATAGACACCCTGCATGCCGGCCGGGGCAAGCGGCCGGCCATTGGCGGTCGCGTCCGCCTCCTCTGCGGTCAGGTCGCGGCGCGGAAAATTCAGCAGGCACGCCTCGTCCAGCGTCAGCGACAGGGCGGGCCGCTCGGCCAGGTCGTCGAGCGAGCGGGCCTGCTCCAGCGTGAAGCGACCGACGCGGGTGCGCCGCAGCGCCGTCAGGTGCCCGCCCACCCCCAGCGCGGCCCCGACGTCGCGGGCCAGCGCGCGAACGTAGGTCCCCGACGAGCAGTCCACCTCCACGTCCACGTCGACGAACTCACCGGCGGGCCGGACGTCGAGCACCTCGAACCGATCGATGCGCACCGGCCGGGCCGCGAGCTCGACGGTCTGACCCTCACGCACCAGCCGGTAGGCGCGGCGGCCCTCCACCTTGATGGCGCTTACCGACGACGGCACCTGCTCGATGTCGCCGCGCAGGCCCGCAACCGCGGCGTCGATCGCCTCCCGCGTCAGGTGCGCGGCCGAAACGCTGTGCAGCACTTCGCCTTCGGCGTCCTCGGTGGACGTCGTCTGGCCGAGCCGGACGGTGGCGGCGTAGGACTTGGATGCCGCCGTCAGCAGGCCGAGGATCTTGGTGGCGCGGTCGATGCCGATCACCAGCACGCCGGTGGCCATCGGGTCCAGAGTTCCGGCGTGTCCCACCCTGCGGGTGGAGAAGATGCGCCGGCAACGCCCGACCACGTCGTGGCTGGTCATCCCGGCCGGCTTGTCGACGACGACGATCCCCGGGCCGCAGCGGGAGCTCCCCCTGGTGGAGGTCATAGCACGATGGCGGTCAGCACCAGCCCCCGCTCCACCGACCACCGGCCCCGCAGCGCGGTCAGGGGCGGGCCGTCGAGCGCCTGCCCGTCGATCAGGATCTTGGATACGAAGACCCCGGTGGTGCCCCCGTCGGGCGGGTCGAGGTCGAGCACGATGTGGGCGTCCTCGAAACCCAGCCAGCGCTTGGTCAACGGGAACCACGCCTTGTACGTTGCTTCCTTGGCGCAGAACAGGATTCGATCCCAGTGCAGACCCTCGGGCAGCGTGGCCATCTCGTGCCGCTCCTCGGGCAGGCTGATCGCGTTCAGCACGCCGTCCGGCAACACGTCATGGGGTTCGGCGTCGATGCCCACCGAGCGCACCGCTTCCGCGCGCCCCACGACCGCCCCGCGATAGCCCGTGCAATGGGTGAGACTGCCCACCACGCCGTCGGGCCAGCACGGTTCGCCCTTGTCGCCCTTGAGGATCGGCACCGGCGGTAGGCCGAGCTCGCCCAGCGCGACCCGCGCGCAGTGCCGGACGGTGACGAACTCGTTGCGGCGCTTGGCCACCGACCTCGCGATCAGCGGCTCCTCTTCGGGCAGCGGCGCGAGGCCGGGCGGATCGGTGTACACCTCCGCGTAGGCCAGGCCGTCCGACGCCGGCAGCACCGAGGAGACCAGCATGTCCTCGGTCATCGTGATTGCCGCTGCCGCAACCGTTCCCGGAACTGCGCGGCCTGCTGCCGCATCTCGGGAGTGATCTCGAAGTGACCGCCGAAGTCGTTGAGGTAACCGGGCGCGTACTCCGGATCCGGCAGCACCTGGCGCAGCCAGTGGTGCGGCTTGCGACGCCGCCACTCTCGCGGGTAACCCACCGACACCTCCTCGAAGCGCACGTCGTCGTACCAGGTGGTGCGCGGAATGTGCAGGTGACCGTAGACCGAGCAGACGGCGTTGTAGCGGGTGTGCCAGTCGGCGGTCTTGGTGGTTCCACACCACAGCGCGAACTCCGGGTAGAACAGCGCGTCGCAGGGGTCACGGACCAGGGGGAAATGGTTCACCAGGACGGTCGGTGTCATCCAGTCGAGTTTCTCGAGACGGGCCCGGGTGGTGGCCAGTCGCTGCCGGCACCAGGCCTCCCGGGTGGGATAGGGCTCCGGCGACAGCAGGAATTCGTCGGTGGCGACCACGTTGCGCTCCCGCGCGATGGTCAGGCCCTCTGCTTTGCTGGCCGCGCCCTCGGGCAAGAAGCTGTAGTCGTACAGCAGGAACATCGGCACGATGGTCGCCGGTCCCCCGCGCTCGGTCCACACCGGAAAGGGATGCTCGGGCGTAACGATCCCCATCTCGTCGCACATGTTGACCAGGTAGTCGTAGCGGGCCTTGCCGAAGATCTGCACCGGATCGCGCGTCGTGGTCCACAACTCGTGGTTACCCGGGACCCAGATCACCTTGGCGAAGCGCCGGCGCAGCAGGTCAAGCGCCCAACGGATCTCGTCGGTGCGTTCGGCGACATCGCCGGCCACGATCAGCCAGTCGTCCGGCGACGACGGGTGCAGCGATTCGGTGACCGGCTTGTTGCCGAGGTGGCCGGTGTGCAGATCGGAGACGGCCCACAGCGTCGGTTGCCCGCCGTTCGTCGATTGGTTGCCCGCGTTTTGACCAGCCACGATTAACCAGACTAATGACCCGTGGCCGCGGGCCGGGCCGGACCGGCCCTTGCCCGACGGCATTAGAACGTGTTCTTGTTTGTCTGTGGCCGTGGCGGCGCGACTTGTACACTCCCGGGCAAGGGCCGCCGGGCCGTCAGGGGGTGTCGTGTTCGCCAAGGTGCGTCTGATCGGCGCGGTCGGTGCCCTCGTCGTCGCGGCCGTCGCCGGCTCGATGGGGTGGCAGGGTGCCGCGCCGGGGCCGGCGGGGGGCGGGCGCGTGGAGCTGCGCTCGACCGCGGCGCCGATGGAAACCACCATGAAGAGCCCTATCGTGGCGACCACCGACCCGCGGCCGTTCGATGCGTGCGAGGACATCCCGTTCGACGCGCTGCAGCGGCTCGGGTTGGCCTTCACCCCGCCCGAGCACGAAGACGGCCTGCGCTGCCACTTCGACGCGGGCAACTACCAGCTCGCCGTCGAGCCCATCATCTGGCGCACCTACGAGGAGACGCTGCCGCCCGACGCCGTGGAGACCACCATCGCGGGCCACCGCGCCGCGCAGTATTGGGTGCTCAAGCCGACGTATCACAACAGCTACTGGTATTACTCCTGCATGGTCGTGTTCAAGACCAGCTACGGGGTGCTGCAGCAGGCGCTCTACTACTCGACGGTCTACTCCAATCCCGAGGTCGACTGCATGTCCACCGACCTGCAGCGCGCCAACGACCTGGCGCCGTACTACAAGTTCTGAAGGCGGGCCCGGGCCTTAACCTGGCACCGTGAGTATCACCTCGACGCGAGCCGCCCAGCCCACCCTGCACACCGTGCGACACCTCGGCGCCAAGGCGGCCGGTCGGCTGCTGCGCCTGCCGCCGGCGACCGCCGATTACACCGTGCGGCGAGTCCGGGTGCCCATGCGCGACGGGGTCGACCTGGTGGCCGATCACTACGCGCCGAACACCTCGCCGGCCGCGGGCACCCTGCTGGTCCGGGGGCCGTACGGGCGCGCGTTTCCGTTCTCCCTGCTGTTCGGCGCGCTGTACGCGGCGCGGGGCTACCACGTCGTGCTGCAGAGCGTCCGTGGCACCTTCGGCTCGGGCGGGGATTTCGAGCCGATGGCCAACGAGGTCGCCGACGGCGCCGACACAGTGGCCTGGCTGCGCGAGCAGCCCTGGTTCACCGGCCGGTTCGCCACCATCGGAATGTCGTACCTCGGGTTCACCCAGTGGGCGCTGCTGCAGGATCCGCCCCCGGAGCTGGCCGCTGCGGTCATCACCGTCGGGCCGCACGATTTCAACGCGTCCGTGTGGGGCACCGGCTCGTTCGCCGTCAACGACTTTCTCGGGTGGAGCGACATGGTCGCCCATCAGGAGGACCCGGTGCGCGCCCGGTCGGCGCTGCGCCAGCTGCAGAACCGGAACAGGGTGACGCGGGCGGCGCTCGGGCTGCCGGTAGGTGACACGGCCCGGGCACTGCTCGGCGCCGGCGCGCCGTGGTTCGAGTCGTGGGTTGAGCACACCGACCCGAGCGACCCGTTCTGGGATGCGCTGCGCTGCGGCGACGCGCTGGACCGCGTCGACGTGCCCGTCCTGCTGATCGGCGGTTGGCAGGACATCTTCGTCAGGCAGACGTTGCAGCAGTACGCGCATCTGAGGGCCCGGGGCGTCGACGTCGCGCTCACCATGGGCCCGTGGACGCACACCCAGATACTCACGACGGGGCTGAGCACCTGCCTGCGGGAGTCGCTGGATTGGCTGGACGCCCACCTAGGTGGCGCCCCCGGCCCGCACCGGCCCAGCCGGGTCCGCGCCTACGTCACGGGGCAGGGCTGGCGCAACGCGGCCGACTGGCCGCCGGCCACCACCGAGCGCGCGCTCTATCTGCGGCCCGGCGGACACCTGGGTGAGACCGCGCCGACGGACCTGACGCGGTTGGCGCCGGCGACCTTCCGCTACGACCCGGCCGACCCGACGCCCACCACCGGCGGCCCCCTGCTGTCGCCGAACGGCGGCTACCGCGACGACAGCCGGCTCGCGGCGCGCGACGACGTGCTGGCCTTCACCAGCCTGACCCTCACCCAGGACCTGTGCATCTACGGCAGCCCGGTCGTCGAGCTGGCGCACGGCGCGGACACCCCGCATGTCGACCTGTTCGTGCGGGTGAGCGAGGTCGACGCCAGGGGCCGGTCGACCAACGTCAGCGACGGCTACCGGCGGCTGGACGCCGCGGCCAAGAACTCGAGGAAGACGGTCCGCGTCGAGCTCGACGGCATCGCCCACCGCTTCCGCGCCGGCTCACGCATCCGCGTGGTGATCGCCGGCAGCTGGTTTCCGCGCTACGCCCGCAACCTGGGCACCGATGAGCCGATCCTGACGGGCCGGCAGTCCAGGCCGGCCACCCACACGGTGCGGTACGGACGCTCCCGGTTGCTGCTGCCCGTCGGACCGCTGGACCTGTCAGCCAACGGCGCGGCGGACGCGCTCGGCGACGTCGGCTAGCGCGGCTTCGTCCAGGACCGGCGGCGTCACCGGCGCGCGCACCGGCAACTCCACCCAGCTCTTGCAGCCGCCGTGCTCGGGTGTCCGGGTGATCTCCACCGGCTCGGTCAGCGGGTGCACCGACACCACCAGCACGGCCAGCTTGCGCTTGGGCCGGAAGTCGAGCCGGTCGGCCCGCACCGACTCGGCGGTCCAGATGTGCAGGTCCTCGATCGCCGTCAGGCCCTCCGGCCGGTTGACCTCCACGGCCGCAACGACTTTCGCGGCCGCCCGGATCACCAGACGATCCTCGGTGCTGTCGGCGGCCGCGCCGTCGAGCAGGTCGCGGTGTTCGGGCCGGACGCGCTCGCGGTGGCTGTGCGCGACCGTCGGGAACAGCAGGAACTCGCGGGCGGCCAGGTCGAACCGTTTCTCCCCGATGCCGCCCTTGCGCAGCAGCACCCGCTGGCGGCCGTCGAGCAGGGCGTGCACGGCGGCACTCCATTCCTTGAGCGCGGGCATGGTCGCGACGAGGGTCATGTCGCGGTGGCCGTCATCGCGCCCCCGGCCAGCCGGGCGATCACGCCCCCGCGAGCGGGTGGTACCCCCACGGGCCGGCGCAGCGGCGGGACGGTCTTGGGCGGCTGCCGGCGCGCGGGCAGCGCCGCGAGCAACCGCGTCGTCGTCTCGGTGACCTCGGCGACGGCGGCCTCGAACGCCTCGGCGTTGGCCGCCGAGGGGTGGGTGATGCCGCTGACCTTGCGCACGTACTGGCGCGCAGCCGCCGCGATCTCCTCGGGCGTGGCCGCCGGTTGAAGCCCGCGCAGCTCGGTGATGTTCCGACACATGCCTCAACGATAGGCGCGGCCGGCGACCCCTTACGGTGATCTCATGACCGACGACATCCTGCTGATCGACACCGACGAGCGGGTGCGCACCCTGACCCTCAATCGGCCGCAATCCCGCAACGCGCTGTCCTCGGCGCTGCGGGACCGGTTCTTCGGGGCCCTGGCCGACGCGGAAACCGACGACGCCGTCGACGTCGTCATCGTCACCGGCACCGACCCGGTGTTCTGTGCGGGACTGGATCTCAAAGAGTTGGGCGGTTCCTCGGCGCTTCCGGATATCTCCCCGCGCTGGCCACCGCTGAGCAAGCCGGTCATCGGCGCGATCAACGGCGCCGCCGTCACGGGCGGGCTGGAGGTGGCCCTGTACTGCGACATCCTGATCGCCTCGGAGAACGCCCGGTTCGCCGACACCCATGCCCGGGTGGGCCTGCTGCCCACCTGGGGGCTGAGCGTGCGGCTGCCGCAGAAGGTGGGCGTCGGCCTGGCCCGGCGGATGAGCATGACCGGGGACTACCTGTCGGCCACGGACGCGCTGCGCGCCGGGCTGGTGACCGAGGTGGTGCCGCACGACCAGCTGTTGGCCACCGCCCGCGGGGTGGCGGCGTCGATCGTCGGCAACAACCAGGACGCGGTGCGCGCGCTGCTGGCGTCCTATCACCGGATCGACGATGCGCAGACGAGCGCGGGGCTGTGGCTCGAAGCGATGGCGGCCCGCCAGTTCCGGACCAGCGGCGACGACATCGCCGCCAACCGCGAGGCGGTACTGCAGCGGGGGCGGGCCCAGGTCCGGTAGGCGCGGCGGTCTGGCCCCGCCGGTCGCAGGCAACCAATACGATCAGCTGATGCGTGCTGTCGTCGATGCCATCGTGAGGGTGTTCGCGGGCGCCGTGATGCTCGCGGTGGCCGCCATTGCGGGACTCGCACCGCGTGCGGCCGCCCTGCCGCCGCCGGGGTTTCCCAACCTGGACGGCTTCGCGCCCGTCCCGGCGGACGGCTTTGTGACCAGCACCGGTCCGGGCACCGCGCCGCGGATCAGCTTCTCCACCCCCTACACCCTGGTGTGCGACTTCTACGGCGGCCCGCCGCCGGCGCCGCAGCCGTCACAGGACATCAAATGCAAGGGCGACATGCCCGGCATCGACGACGTTCCCGTGCTGGGCGGGCGCCCGCATCCGGGCGATTGCCTGGTGGGCTCGGCCGAGTTCAAGGGGCCCGGCTACCAATTGAGCCGCATGTCCTATGGCGGCTGCGACGGCAGCCCGGCCGTCCTGCCGCCGGCCGGCAAGCTGTTGAGCGCGGGCCAGAAGTTGACCTACCTGAACGTCACGTGCGCAGTCGGCGCCGACAACCTGGTCGCCTGCCTGGACACCACCAGCGGGGACCACGGGTTCGTGCTGCAACGTTCCGGCAGCTGGGCGTTCTAGCCCGTTTTACCCAGCCCCGTTTTAACCCAGCGCCGTGCGCAGCGCCGCCACGACGTCGTCGATCGGGCCGCTCGCCGAATAGCCGGCCGCCAGCCGGTGGCCGCCCCCGCCGAACGCGGACGCGACGGCCGCCAGATCCACGTCGGCCTTGGCGCGCATCGACACCGACCACCGCTGCGGGTCGACTTCCTTGAACACCGCGGCCACCTCGGCCTGCTGCGTGGTGCGAACGATGTCGACGATGCTTTCGACTTCCTCGGCCCGCGAGCTGACCCAATCCTGGTGCCCGACAACGGCATACACCAGCCCACGGCCACCCACCGCGTCCGGCAGCAACTGCGCCGAGCCCAGCACCCGGGACAGCAGCGGCAGCCAGGTGAAGGGGTGGCTGTCCATCAGCGTGCGGCTGATGGCGGCGTTGTCGACGCCCGTCTCGACCAGCCGGGCCGCCAGCCGGAGCGCGCGGGGGGTGGCCCAGCGGAACGACCCGGTGTCGGTCGTCAGCCCGGCGTAGATGCAGTGCGCGACGTCGGGGTCGATCGGCTTGTCCCACGCGTCGAGGATGTCGGCGATCATCATGGTGGTCGAATCCGCAGACACGTCAACGAAGTTGGCGGTCCCGAACATCTCGTTGGAGGCGTGGTGGTCGATCACCAGCAGCTCCCGGCCGGGGCCGGCCAAATCACTCAACGCGCCCAGCCGCTTGACGCTCGGAACATCAACGGTGACAACCAGATCGACGTCGCGCCGCATCGCGTCGGCACCGACCAGCAGCCGACAACCGGGGAGCGACGACAGCGACTCCGGCAGCGTCGCCGGCTCGGCGAAGCCCACCTCGACGCTCTTGCCGCACCTGTCCAACACCAGAGCCAGCGCCAGGCCCGCGCCGATGGTGTCGGCATCGGGGTGGACGTGGGCGACCACCGCGATAGTCGCGGCGCCGGAGAGCAATTCGACCGCCCCGTGGACGTCGACGCGTGCCCCGGTTCCCGCGGCGCGGGTCAGCTCAGTCTTCGCGTCGGTCGTCGTCACCGGTGTCCTCGTCGCTTGACCCCCGGTAGGGATCGGCCTCCCCGGCCGGCTTGGCCCCCGAGCGAACCCGCGCCAGGTCGGCGTCCGCCGCCCGGGCGCGGGCCAGCAACTCGTCCATCCGCTGCACGGTGTCCAGCGTGGTGTCGCGGGTGAAGGTCAGCGTGGGCGTGAAGCGCACGCCAGTGCCCGCCCCCACCATCGTGCGCAGCGCGCCCTTGGCCCGTTCCAGCGCGGCCGCCGCGGCGGCGTAGTCCGGCTCGTCGTCCAGGGTGCGGCCCATCACGGTGTAGAACACCGTCGCATCGTGCAGGTCGGCGGTGACCTTGGTGTCGACGATGGTCACCCCGTCCAGGCCGGGATCCTTGATCTCGAACTCGATCGCCGAGGCGACGATCGTGTTGATGCGTTTGGCCAATCGGCGCGCCCGAGCCGGGTCAGGCATTTTGATTCACCGCCTCTCCCCCGCAAGCGGGAGGTACCCCCACCTCATCACACATTTCCCTTTCTGCATCGTCGGCAGTGGTCAGGCGCGCTCCTTCTCGACGAGCTCGTAGGACTCGATGATGTCGCCTTCCTTGATGTCGGCGTAGCCCAGCGTCATACCGCACTCGAAGCCCTCGCGGACCTCGGTCACGTCGTCCTTCTCCCGTCGCAGCGAGTTGATCGTCAGGTTCTCGGTGACCACGACGTTGTCCCGCAGCAGGCGCGCCTTCGCGTTGCGCCGCACCACCCCGGAGCTGATCATGCAGCCGGCGATGATGCCCACCTTCGAGGACCGGAAGATCGCGCGGATCTCGGCGCGACCCAGCTCCTTCTCCTCGTAGATCGGCTTGAGCATGCCGCGCAGGGCCTTCTCGATGTCGTCGATCGCCTGGTAGATGACCGAGTAGTACCGGATCTCGACGCCCTCGCGGTTGGCCAGCTCCGTCGCCTTCCCTTCGGCGCGCACGTTGAAGCCGATGATCACCGCGTCCGACGCCGACGCCAGGTTGACGTTGGTCTCGGTGATGCCACCGACGCCGCGGTCGATCACGCGCAGCATCACCTCGTCGTCGACCTGGATGCCCATCAGGGCCTCCTCGAGTGCCTCGACGGTACCGGCGTTGTCGCCCTTGAGGATCAGGTTCAGCTGGCTGGTTTCCTTCAGCGCCGAGTCCAGGTCTTCCAGGCTGATCCGCTTGCGCGACCGCGCCGCCAGCGCGTTGCGCTTGCGCGCGCTGCGTCGGTCGGCGATCTGGCGGGCGATGCGGTCCTCGTCGACGACCAGGAAGTTGTCACCGGCGCCGGGCACCGACGTGAAGCCGATGACCTGCACCGGCCGCGACGGCAGCGCCTCCTCGACGTCGTCGCCGTGCTCGTCGACCATGCGGCGGACGCGACCGTAGGCGTCGCCGGCCACCACCGAGTCGCCGACCCGCAGCGTCCCGCGCTGCACCAGCACCGTGGCGACCGGGCCGCGACCGCGGTCCAGGTGCGCCTCGATCGCCACACCCTGGGCCTCCATGTCCGGGTTGGCCCGCAGGTCCAGGGCGGCGTCGGCGGTCAGCAGCACCGCCTCTTCGAGCGCCTTGATGTTGGTGCCTTCCTTGGCGGAGATGTCGACGAACATCGTGTCGCCACCGAAATCCTCTGCCACCAAGCCGTATTCGGTGAGCTGGCCGCGGATCTTGGCCGGGTCGGCGCCCTCCTTGTCGATCTTGTTGACCGCCACCACGATCGGCACGTCGGCCGCCTGCGCGTGGTTGATGGCCTCCACCGTCTGCGGCATCACGCCGTCGTCGGCGGCG
>NZ_LZJM01000249.1:0-616 GCF_001667665.1 Mycobacterium sp. E342 | reverse complement strand
GAGGGTGCCCCGATGCGTTCAGCCGTCAGCGGCTGACCACGGCCAGGGAGGCGGTCGCCGATCCACTCGTCGAGCCGATCGACGTCGAGCAGCGTCGCAGTCGAAGTCATGCACTGACGCTAACGGTGTTGACAGTTACTGTCAATCCTGTCAGCGTATGTCACATGATCGATTTCGAGCTCCCGGCGGAGATTCAGCAACTGCGTGCCCGGGTCGCCACTTTCATCGACGAGGTAGTGCTGCCGGCGGAGCCACAGATCGGCACGCGTCCCTTCTTCGACATCGTCAAGGAGGTCCAGGACAGGGCCCACGCGGAAGGGTTGTGGTGCCCCTTCGTACCGGTGCAGTACGGCGGAATGGGGTTGGGGCACTTGGCCAATGCCGTCGTGCAAGTCGAAGTGGGCCGCGCGTTCAGCCATCTGGGTGCGTGGGCGTTGAACTGCATGGGCCCACAGGACGCGACCATGCTGACCCTCATCGAGCACGGGACCGAGGAGCAGAAGCAGCGCTACCTGGTCCCGCTGGTCAACGGCGATATCCGGGTCTGCTTTGCCATGACCGAAAGAGCCGCCGGCGCCGATGCCACCGGCATGCAGACCAGCGCGGTGCGCGAGGG
>NZ_LZJM01000248.1:0-35860 GCF_001667665.1 Mycobacterium sp. E342 | reverse complement strand
CCGCGCCGGGCCATCGCGCGCACGGCCGACTCCAGGGGCACCTCCAGCGCCGGGGTGCCGACGACGAGAACCACCAGCGAGCCGACCAGCCAGCCGACCGCCAGGCCCAACAGCGCGCGGGCGGGCACGATGGCACTGACCACGAGGTGGATCGGCACGAAGGCCAGCAGCAGCGCCCACCACCAATGCCGCCAGCGCGCGGGCAGCCACGGGCCGGAGACGGTCAGCACCGCGGCCAGCATGCCGATCCAGCGCGGGTCGTCGAGGAACTGGCCCAACACGGTCGGCAGGCGTTCGGAGAGGTCGAAGTGCCAGCGGGGAGCCGAAAACCCGTTGCCGCCCACCGAGAGCGGCAGCGCCGCGAGTAGGGCGGCGGCCGCGTAGGCGCCCAGCAGTTTCCATTGCCGGCCGACGATCAGGCCGATCAGGATCATGAACGGCAGCGCCAGGATCGCCACGCCGTAGGCGAGGTACACCAGATCGGCCTGGCGGGGGGAGAGCACCCCGACGATCTGCGAGATCGACTTCTCCAGCGCTTCCCACTGCGGCCGGGTGATCAGCGAACTCGTGATCACCACCGCGAGGAAGGTGACGCTCGCGGCCAGCCGCAGGATGTCGTTGGTGCGCCGGGTCAGTGGCTGCAGCAAGCTGCCGGAAACGCTCACCTCGCGCCCGTCGACTCGCATGTGGTAATGATCCTTCGGATCCGTTCGGCGCCGCTGCTCGATCCGCTCGCCGGCTCGCCGACAACTTAACGCCGACGCCCGGTGCGCGACAGCTCGCACCCGCCCGGCGTGCGCGTAGGGTCGGTTAGGTAGGCGAGCTAGCGAATCGGAGGGTGTGAGCGTGGGCAGAACCGACAACGACAGCTGGGAGATCACCGAGAGCGTCGGGGCGACCGCACTGGGTGTGGCCTCCGCCCGTGCCGCCGAGACGCGCAGCGAGAATCCGTTGATCCGCGATCCGTTCGCGCAGGTCTTCCTCGACGCCGCCGGCGACGGCGTGTGGAACTGGCACTCGGCGCCGCAGCTGCCGGCCGAACTCGTCGAGGCCGAACCCGAGTTGCCGCTGCAGATGCGGGCGATGGTCGGCTACATGGCCTCGCGGACAGCCTTTTTCGACGACTTCTTCCGCGCCGCGACGGACGCGGGGATCCGCCAGGCGGTGATCTTGGCGGCGGGCCTGGACGCGCGGGCGTGGCGGTTGCCCTGGCCGGACGGCGGATGCGTCTACGAGCTGGACCAGCCGCGGGTGCTGGACTTCAAGTTGTCGACGCTGACCGAACACGGGGCACGGCCGTCATGCCACCGCGTCGCCGTCCCCGTGGACCTGCGCCACGATTGGCCGGCGGCATTGCGGCAGGCCGGTTTCGACCCATCGAAGCCCAGCGTGTGGTCGGCGGAGGGGCTGATGCCGTATCTGCCGGCCGCCGCCCAGGAGTTGCTCTTCGACCGCGTGCACCAGCTCACCGCGCCCGGCAGCCGGGTCGCCGTGGAGGCGCTGGGGCCGCGGTTCCTCGACCCGGAGCTGCGGGCGAAGCGCCGTGAGCGCATGGACCGGGTCCGCGCGCTGATGGCGCGCGTGGCCCCCGACCGGGAGGTGCCGAGGACCGACGAACTGTGGTACTTCGAGGAGCGTGAGGACGTCGGCGACTGGTTTCGTCGGCACGGCTGGGATGTGACGGTCACCCCCTCCGCGGAGCTGATGGCCGGTTACGACCGCGCGGCGCCCAAAGAGGTCGAGGACTTGGTGCCGGGAAACCTGTTCGTGGCCGCGCAACGGCCGGCGAACTAACGGCCCTCCGCTTCCGAAGCCGCGCGACGCCCGTGCCTGCGCCACCTCCGGTAGCCGTGCCGCGCGGCGACCGCGCCGACGACGGCGGTCATGCACCACACCGCGATCGCCGAATAGGCCAGCCAGGATGACCGATTCGCGATCGACGCCCCCAGCGCGGTGTAGGCGAACGCTCGCGGCACCGAACCGATGAAGGAGCCGACGGCCATCTGCCACAACGGGACTCCGAACGCACCGAACGCGTAGGACGCCAGCGCGTCCGATAGGCCCGGGACGAACCGCTGGCCGACAACGGCCCAGAGTCCGCGGCGCTCGATCAACGCGTCGATACGGTCCGCGCGCGTCGGCCCCAACAGCGCCCGCGCGCTGTTCCGCCCGGCCCGACGGCCGATGAGGCTGGCCACGATCGCCGTGCCGACCGTCGCGCCCAGCGTCACAACGATGCCCAGCACCGGGCCGAACAACAACCCGCTGCCCGCGGCCAGGATCGAGCCCGGCACGAACACCGCGCCCAGCGCGGCCGACAACACGACGTAGGTGACGGGGGCCGCGGAACCGGTCGCCGAGACGGTGCGCCGCACGTCCTCGACGTTGACGACGTGCGCCACGGCCACCAGGAAGAACATGGCGAGCAGGAACGCGGCGAACACCGCGAGCCGCAGGATGTGCGGCCGGCGGGATGCCGGTGGTGCGTCGTCGTCAGTCATCTCGACCACGATTCTTCCGCACCGGCATGGCCGCGGCGTCAGTCGAGGCCCGCACCGGACCTGAGTCGCTGTCGCAGGCCGCTCGCGCGCACCGCGCGCCGACCGATGGCGGCGCGTACCGCGCTCTCCGAACCGGCCACGCGCACCTTGGTTTTGGCGCGCGTCACCGCGGTGTAGAACAGCTCACGCGTCAGCAGGTGAGAGTCTTCCGGCGGGAGCAGCACGGTGACCTCGTCGGCTTGGCTGCCTTGGCTCTTGTGGATGGTCATCGCGTACATCGTCTCGACGTCGGAAAGCCGGCTGGTCGCGAACTCCAGCCGCCCGGCGGCGCCGGAGATCACCGCCCGCAGCCCCGCCTGGCGGGCGACGACCACGCCGGTGTCGCCGTTGTACACCCGCAGCCCGTAGTCGTTGGCGGTCACCAGCAGCGGCCGGCCCGCGTACCACTGCGACCACGCCGGCAGGCCGCTGTCCTCGGTGAGCCATCGATGGACCTGGCGGTTCCAGTGCTCCACCCCGGACCGTCCGTGCCGGTGCGCGCACAGCAGCCGGTGCCCGTCGAGCGCCTGCAAAGCCGCCGCGTCGGCACCCAACACGGCGGCCTCCCGCACGCGAAGCGCGTGGGGCACCAGGATCGCCCGCAGGCGATCCGTCGGATCCTCGTCCTCCAGCCAGTCGATGTGATCGCCGCCGGCCCGCAATACCGCGATCACCCGGTCGGCGTCTCCGCCGCGGATGGCGTCGGCGAGCGCACCGATCGACTCGCCGAACCGGTGCGACGAAAGCAGGGCGGCGACGCGACTGTCGTCGCGGGCGGACAGGCCGTCGACCAGGTCCGCCAGCACCGCTCCGGCCTCCACCGAGGCCAGTTGGTCGGGGTCGCCGACCAGGATCAGCCGCGCGTCGCCGCGCACCGCCTCGAGCAGCCTCGCCATCATCGTCAGCGACACCATCGACGTCTCGTCGACGACGATCACGTCGTGTGGCAACCGGTTGGCCCGATGGTGTCGAAACCGTACCGACGTGTCGGGCCGGCTACCGAGCAGGCGGTGCACTGTCACCGCCTCCAGCCCGGCGAGGCGCTCGCGGTCGGCGGGTTCGAGCCTGGCGACCTCTGCCGCCACCGCTTCGGTCAGCCGCGCGGCGGCCTTGCCGGTGGGCGCGGCCATCGCGATCCGCAGCCCCGCCTCGCCCGACCGGTCCGCCTGTTCGGTCAACAGCGCGAGAAGGCGGGCGACGGTCGTCGTCTTCCCGGTCCCCGGGCCGCCGGTGAGCACCGTAACCGCTTGGGACAGCACGATCTGGGCCGCCGCCCGCTGTTCCTCGTAGCCGGCCGGGAAGAGGCGGTCGAGGATGCGTGCTTCGACGGGGGCCTTGGGCGCCGACAGCGCCAGCAGGTCGAGGCAGACCTGGGTCTCTTCGCGCCAATACCGGTCGAGGTAGAGCAGGCGATCCTGGTAGAGCCGAAGCACCGGGGGGTCGGCGATCAGGCGGCTCGAACGCACCGACGCCAGCCACGCCCCCGGCTCCGGCCACGGCAATTCCGGCGCGTCGGCGTCGGCGGCGACGCTCGCCAGGTCCACGCACACCGCCCCGCCCTGCAGCGCGCGAACCACCAGCGCGAGCGCCAACGCGACCGATTCGTCCGGCTCGCCGGCGAGCGCGGTGATCCGCTGCGCCGCATGCACATCCGCGGTGTCCAGCACGCCGGCCCGGTTGAATTCGCCGAGCAGTCCAGCGGCGGCGAGCGCCAATCGGTGGTCGTATCGGTCCTGGGGGATTTCCTCGACGGTGCTCATACGGCGCGTGGCCCCTCGTCGAGCAGATCGGACAGCGCGACCGCCAGCTCGGCCGGAGGCGACCAGCTGAACACGCCGCAGGGCCGGCCGTCCGGCGCTGGTGTGGCGGCGCCGCACATGCCGCGCACGAACAGGTACAGCACCCCGCCCAGGTGCCGCCCGGGATCGTAACCGGACTGGCGCCACCGCAGGAAACGATGGAGCACAACCAGATACAGCAGCGCCTGCAGCGGATAGTCGGAGTGCAACATCGCCTCGGTCAGCGCGGGGAAACCGTAGTCGGCCGCGGTGCCACCCAGCAGGTTGGTCTTGTAGTCCACTACGAGGTAGCGCTGCCCGGGCAGGCGCAGCACGGCGTCGATCGAACCGGAGAGGTAACCCCGCAGCGGCTGGCGGCCCAGCCCGTCCGACCTCAACCGGTCGGCGTAACCGGCCAGGGGATCGTCGGGGGAAAGGTATCGGCCCAGCAGCTCGCCGACGTCGGAGAGCGCGATGTCGGTCACCGCACCGCGGACGTCCCCGCCGGCCAGCGGGATCTCGAAGGCCAACTCGCGCAGCCGGTCCGGGAGGGCGACCTGCCGCAAGGTGACGCCGGGAGCCAACGGCCCCAGCGCCGTGTCGTGCATCGGCACCAGCGCCGACGCCAACACGGCGGGATCGACGTCGACGGGCCACCAGGCCGAATGCGTTCGGATCCGCGCTTCCAGCTCGGCCGTCAAGTCGCCGGCGAGCGGGTCGGCGCTCTCCAGCACCGCGTGCACCAACGACCCGAACGTCGCACCCGCCGGCAGATCGGCCATCGGGGACGGCACGTCCGCCCCGGCGGCCGGCGGGACCGCCGCCGGGGTCACCTCCACCTCGTCGTCGCGGGCGCCGGTCTCCGGTTCACTGGCAAGCGCGGGCTCATCGACATCGCGGATCAACGCCGAGTACGACGTGCGCCGCCAGCCGGTGTCGATGACGCGATGAAAGTGCCGCACGGCCAATGTGTTCGGCGGCGCCGCCCCGGCAAGCGCGGGCACGCCGGCGACGGCGGCCTCCTCGATCACCGGGCCGCCCGCGGCCTCCCAGGCATCGAAGCGGGCCCGCGCTTCCTCGTCGGAGATCGTCTTCGGATCGCAGCGGTCCGGCACGTCGGCCTCGCCGAGACCCCGGCCCCGCATCAACCGTGACAGACCGCCGTTGGGTTCGTCCCAGGACGGCGCCCACCACGCCACCACCTGAGACTGCGCCCGGGTCAACGCGACATAGGTCAGCCGGATGTCGTTGCGCGCCGCCTCGGCCCGGCTGAACCGCTCGGTCTCGGCGAGGTCCGGGCTCTCGGGGCCGCCGATGTGCAGGCAGCGGACACCGGCGTCGTCGTGAAACATCGGGATGTCCTCGATGAAGACGTGCCGGTTGAACGCGAACGGCAGGTACACGATCGGGAACTGCAGGCCCTTGGCCCCCCACACCGTCATGACCTGTACCGCGGCGGAGTCGCTGTCGATCCGGCGATTGCGTTCCGGCGCACCGTCTCGCTCGCCGCATTGCCGGCGCAGCCAATCGCGCAGCGCGGGCAGGGCCAACCGCTCGCGGTGCGAAACGTCGTGCAGCAGCTGGGCGATGTGAGCGAGGTCGGTCATGGTGCGCTCGCCGCCCTGTTCCGCGAGCACGCGCCGGCCCATCCCCGCCAGCTGCGCCGCCTCGAACACCGCCGCCGGTCCGCGCTCGCGCAGCTGGGACGACCAGTCCCGCAAGGTGGCGGCCACCTCGTCGGTGAGCCTGTCGCCCCCGGCGGCCAGCGCGTCGGCCGCCTTGCCGAAGAACACCGTCGCCGCGGCGGCGCGCACCATCCCGCTGCGGTGGGTCTGGTCGAACGCGTTGAGCAGGCACAGCCAGTCTTCGGCGGCCTGGGACAGGAACACGTCGGCGTCGCCGGTGTAGACGGCGGGGATCCCGGCCTGGATCAGCGCGCTCTGGCACGCCCGGGCGTCCTCACCGGTCTCCACTATCACCGCCACATGGCCCGGCTCGACCGGGGCACCGCCGAACGTGGCGCCGCCCGCGCGCAGGGCCCCGATGTCGGCGGCCAGATCGGCGGTGATGTAGCGGCGAAGCTCGGACATGGGAATGGTTTTCGCCTGGTCGACGCCGAACGGGGAGCGGTTGACCAGGCGCAGCCGAAACGGCGCATTGCGCGGCGCGCCGGCCAGCCGGTGCCCGGCGAGGCGGGTTTCCACCTTGCCCACGACGATGCCCGGATCGCCCAGTGCCGCACCGCGCAGCACGGTCTGCAGGCGCTCGACCAACGCGGTGTCGCTGCGCCAGTTGACGTCCAGCGTGCGCCGCTCGCCGGCGGTGCGGGCGGCCTCGAGGTAGGTGTAGATGTCGCCGCCGCGGAAGCCGTAGATGGCCTGCTTGGGATCGCCGATGAGCACCACGGTGGAGTGGCCGCCGAACGCGCGCCCGATGACCTCCCATTGAATGGGATCGGTGTCCTGGAACTCGTCGACCATGACGATCGGCCACCGGGCCCGCATCCGGTTGGCGGCGTCGGAATCCGGCGCGCGCAGCGCGGTGGCGAGCCTGCGCAGCAGGTCGTCGTAGCCCAGGATGCCGAGCCGGTGCTTGCGCAGCTCCAGCTCGGCGAGCACATCGTTGGCGAACCGAAGCCGCACCGCCGCAACCGAACCCGCGTCCGGCCGTTGCGGGCGCGGCTCGGCGCACGGGTCGCGGACCACCGCGCGGGCCAGGGCCAGCGCGTCGATGTGGCTGAGCGCCGCGTCGTCGCGCTCCGATGCGAACCGCGCGAGGTAGAGGTCGTCGACGATCTGGGTGAGGAGATCCTCGAGGCTCTCCACCAGCGTCACGCTGGCGTCGGTGTCGCCGGCGACGCCAAGGGATTTCAGCACCATGCTGCAGAACTCGTGGGTGGTGGCGATGGTGGCGGCGTCGAATCCCGCCAGCGCGTCCCTGAGCCTGCCGCAGCGCCGGGCGCGGTCGCCGGCGGTGCCGCGCATCAGGTGGGCCACCAGCTCGTTCGGGGTATCGGCCGCCGGATCGCACAGCGCGGCAACGGTTTGCGAGATTTGTGCGCGGACGCGCTCGCGCAGTTCGCGGCTGGCGGCGCGACTGAACGTGATCAGCAGCATCTCGTCGAGGGTGGCCACGCCGTCGGCGAGGTAGCGGGTGACCAGCCCGGCCAGCGCGAACGTTTTTCCGGTGCCGGCGCTGGCCTCGAGGACGGTCGTGCACCCGGGCCCGGGCAGCGGGCCGAGCAGGTCGAATCGTTCCATCAACGCACCTCCGAGCGCAGCAGCGGCAACCACAACCGCACCGCCAACGCGCCAAGACGGGAAGTCTCCCCGTCGACCTCCTCGCCGAGATGGGGCGCGCCGAGCAAGACGCTGAGCGGCGCCCGTTTGCCCCAGACCTTTTCGTGCGCCGGCTCGGCGTTCTCGCCGTGAAAGTTGTTCTGCGACTGCCACCGCCAGCCGGCCGCCCGCACGGGGTCCCTGCCGCCGTGGCGGGCGTCGGCCCAGGCGAACGATGTCCGAACCGGCAGCGGCAGCGGCTCCCGGCGGCCCGCGTCGTAGAGGCGCACCAGGTCGCGGAGCGTCGCACCGGGATCCGCCGGCGGTCCCAGCAGCCGCTGTTCGATGCGGTGATCGGTGCGGGCACGGCCGATGCACAGGGCCGCCCAGCCGCGGTCCGGCATGGCGGTGCTCAAGGCCAGCAGTGGAATCCACGACTCCATCAGGTGCTTGCCACCCAGCCTGGAGTACGTGACCGACACCGTGCGCGCGCCGAAGACGGGTGTCACGGTGCCGGTGAGCCGGCGGGCGCCGCCGAGGTCGACGTCGACGTCGTAGGCGTCGGCGTCGACCTGGCGGTGCCGCAACGCCGCGCGCGCCAGGTCGGCGGCCTGGTCGCGGATCTCGACGGCTTTGCGCATCCCGAGGCGGCCGGGCGGCAGGGTGCCCCGCCGCCACTCGGCGTTGGCGGCGGTGTCCGGGTGCATGCCGCGCAGCATGTCGCGCAGCATGCGATCGCCGACGGCCCACTCCGCCAAATTGTCGATCTGGACCGGCATCTCGTCGTCGAGGTCCTCGACTTCCCAGGGCAGCGCGTAGTCCAGCGCACGGAAGAAACCCTTCACCGGGTCCCGGAAGAAGGCGAGCAAATCGGCCAGGGCGACGTCGTCGCGCGGGGGCTCGGGAAGCGGGTCGGCGAAGAACGGGCGGCCGGCATGCCGGTCGCCGGCGGCGGCCTCGGCGGCCACCAGCGCGGTGGGGTCGAAGGTGAACGGCTGACCCGGGACGAGCTCGCCCGGAGTGACGTTGCGAATGTCGAACGGCTGCAACGGATGATGCACCATCACCCGGTCGCGCACGCGTTGGGTTGTCGTCTGGTCCAGCGCGTCGAGCAGCTCGGACAGCGGCACGGCCGGCGGGCGCGGATGGCCGGTGTGCTCGTCGTTGCCGGTGTAGGTGATCACCAGCGTCTCGGTGGCCGCGCACACGGCGTCCAACAGCAACTGCCTGTCCTCCGAACGGATGTCGCGTTCGCCGGTCATCGGCATCCGGGCCAGCGCGTCGTCGCCGTCGGGCCGGTCGAAGCGGGGGAAGACACCGTCGTCGAGGCCGACCAGGCACACCACGCGATGGGGAACGGAACGCATGGGCACCATGGTGCAAACGGTCAACGTGCCGGTGCGGAAGTTCGCGCGAGTCGGCCGTCCGGCCAGGCGACCGGCCAACAGCGCGCGCACGTCGGGCAGGCGCATCATGGTCGACTCGCGGGAGCCGGCCTGTTCCAAGACCTTTGCGAACTCTTGGTGCAGCTGCCCGGGCTGCCACGCGTCGCCGGCACCCACCCGGGTGAGTGCGGCGACCCCGCCGGTGAGCGCGTCGATCCACTCGGTCAGCGGCCCGGTTCCGGTCAACGAATCGACCACACCCTGCAGTCGGGCGACGTATTCGGCCAGTCTGCCGGCCAATTCGACCTTGTTGCTGCCCACGTCGTCGAGCGGTAGCGCGGTGTTCAGCCAGGCCTGCGAGTCGTCGGACATCGCGACGCCGGTGAGGATGCGGTCGAGCCCGAAACGCCAGGTGTTGTGCAGGATGTGGTCCAGGCCGTAGGGCGCCCGCTGTTCCTTGTCGAAGCCCCACCGGATGCCCGATTCCCGCACCCACGCCGTCATCGAGTCGAGGTCGTCGTCGGTGAACCCGAAACGAGCGCGTACCGGCGGGGCCTGCGCCAGGTTGAGCACCTCGGTGGCGGTGGCGCGGCCCCCCGCGATGCCCAGCAGCTGCGCCGCCACCGCGAGGAGCGGATTGGTCTGGGTGGGGGACCGGTCGGCCAGGCGCACCCGCAGCCGGTGCGCGGGGTGGCCTTCTCCGGGCAGGTCCCCCAGCCCGAAGCCGGCGACGATCAACGGGGCGTATGTCTCGATGTCGGGGCACATGACGACGATGTCGCGGGGCTCCAGCGTCGGGTCGTCCTCGAGCAACCCGAGCAGCACCTCGCGCAGCACGCCGACCTGCCGCCCCGCGCCGTGGCAGCTGTGCACCTGCACCGAGCGGTCGGCGGGCGACGGTGTGCGGCCCGTCCGCCGGACCGCGTTGGCGGCGATATCGGACTGCAGCCAGCCCAGTAGCGTATCGGATCCCGGTGCACCGCAGACGAACTCATCAGTCGCCGGGCCGGTGGGCAGCGCGCGTTGCAGCTCGCGGAGGTCGCGGCCGAGGGTTTCCAGCAGCGGGTGGTGGGCCGCGCGCCGGCTGTCGTCGTCGCGTCGCCGGACCACGCCATGAACGCCGCTCAACCCCCGCCACAGCTGGTCGCTGGGGTGCGGCAGCCACAGGTGCAGGTCGTGATGGGCCGACACCGCCTCGAGGAGTTCCACATCGGTGAGCGACAACCGGGTGTGGCCGAACAGCGACAACCGCGCGGGCAGGTCGGTTGGACCTGCCCGGAGCCGGGCGATCGTGTCCCGATGGCGGACGTGCGGCGGATCGGCCGGGATGATCGCCGCCACCGCCCGCCACAGTTCCGGCTGCCAGGCCAGGTCGGTGTCGAGGTCGCCCGGGTCGCCGTTCAGCCAGTCAGCCAGCAACCGCGGACGCTGGCTTGCGTAGGAGGCGAACAACCCGGCCAGCCGGCGCGCCACCGAATACCTCCTGGCGCGGCGCAGTTCCGCCTCGGGCCCCGTGTCGAAGTGCCCCAAATGCGTTGCCAGCGTTCGGCACCACGGCTCATCCAGGGAGCAGTCGATCACCTCCAGCAGCGGCCAGGTGATAGCGTCCGGCGACCAGGGATCGTCGTCGGCGGCGCCGGTAATCTCGGCGATCAGCGACCCGGGACTGCGAAACGCCACCGCCGCGCACACCCCGTCGCCGCCCGGCCCGGCCCGGGACCGGCCGAGCACGTGTGACAGCCGTTGACTGAGCCAGCGCTCCACGCCCCGCGCGGGAACCAGCACCAGCTCCTCGGCGAACGGATCGGTTTGCGGATTGGCCAGCAGGGCCCCGAGGGCGTCGGCAAGGACATCGGTGCGTTCGGCACGGTGGAGATGAAACGCCATTGCGGTGCAACGATAGACCCCCGCACCGACATCGGGCGACGAAAGTCCCTCCACCGGCGGGCCCCGCTGTGCCAGGCTGACACCATGGCGACAGTCGCGGATGCCATCGGGTGGGCGAGCAGGCAGATCGCCGACCGGGTGCCCAAGGCGGACCTGGATCAGCGCGACCCCGACTTCATCCGGGACCAGCTGCCCGCCACCTGGCTGGTGGCCTCGCTCTATTTCCGGGCCGACGTACGAAGACTCGACCGCATCCCACCGCACGGGCCGGTGCTGCTGGTCGGCAACCACAGCGGCGGCAACGTCCCGCCCGACACCTTCGTCTTCACCCTGGCGTTCTGCTCGTACTTCGGTGTGGAGCGCCCGTTCTATCAGCTCGCGCACAACCTGGTCACCCTCTATCCGCCGCTGCGCTGGCTGCGCAAGTTCGGCACCGTGGCCGCCAGCCCCGAAAACGCCCGCCTCGCTTTGGAATCCGGCGCCGCGGTGCTGGTGTACCCCGGCGGCGACTACGAGGTCTTCCGCCCGTCCTGGCAGCGGCACGTCGTCGACTTCGGTGGCCGCAAAGGCTTCGTGCGGCTCGCGCGCGAGACCGGCGTACCGATCGTTCCGGTGGCCAGCGTCGGCGGCCAGGAGACCGCGTTCTTCCTGGGGCGCGCGCAGTGGCTGGCCAAACTGTTGCTGCTCGACAAGGTGGTTCGGCTCAAGAGCGTGCCCATCTCGCTGGCCCTGCCGTGGGGGGTGAACGTCGGCGACCTGCTGGGGCACATCCCGCTGCCCGCCAAGATCGTCATCGAGGTGCAGGAGCCGATCACGGTGGGCGACGACGACCAGGCGGTGTACGACGAGGTGATCGCCAGCCTGCAGGCCGGCGTGGATCGGCTTGCCGCGCAGCGCCGATTCCCGGTGATCGGCTGATGCGCGTCGAACGCCGGGTCGTCGTCGACGCGGACCGTGACACCGTGTGGAAGGTGCTCAGCGACCCGGATCGCTACCCGTCGTTCCTCCCGCACCTGGAGCGCTGGGAGACGCTGACCGAGGGCCCGGCCCGGGTCGGGGCCCGCTACACGGTGCTGTGGAAGATCGGCTCGATCCCCGTGGGCGGCGTCGCCGAGGTGGTGGAGTTCGACGCGGCGCGGGACCTGGCGTGGATCAACATCACCGGTGTGACACAGCGCGGCCGGTTCCGCCTGCGCGACGCTGGCCCGGGCCGAACCCGCGTGACCTTCCGGCTCGCCTACAACTCGGAGGGCGGCCTGCTGGGCCTGATCGCGGACCGGGTGGCGGCCTTCTGGGTCGGCCGCTCACTCGACGAGAGCCTGAAAAACCTTCGCCGCCTTGTCGAGCCGACCGGCCGGTGAGCCGCGCCTATTTAGCCAGCGTGAACTGGTTGACGTCGATGTAGCCGTCCCGGAACGCCTGGGCGCAACCGGTCAGGTACCTCATGTATCGCTGGTAGACCGCTTCGGACTGGATCGCGACGGCTTCGCTGTGGTGCGCCTCGAGCGCCGCGGCCCACAGATCGAGCGTGCGGGCGTAGTGCAGCTGCAGCGACTGCCTGCGGGCCAGGTTGAACCCCATCTTCGACGCGTGGAACTCCACCATCTCGATGGGCGGCAACTGGCCGCCCGGGAAGATCTCGCGGGCGATGAATTCGTTGAAGCTGGTCTGCTCCTCGGTCATCGGCAGGCCGCGCCCGACGATCTGTTCCGGGGTCAGCATGGTGATGGTGTGCAGCAGCATCACCCCGTCGTCGGGCAGGACGCGGTAGGCCTTCTGGAAGAAATCGTCGTAGCGGTCGTAGCCGAAGTGCTCGAACGCGCCGATCGAGACGATCCGGTCGACGGGCTCGTCGAACTGCTCCCAGCCCTGCAGCAACACCCGCCTGCTGTGCGGGGTGGTCATCGCGTCGAACATCTTCTGCACGTGCGCGGCCTGGTGCTCGGACAGCGTCAGCCCGATGACGTCCACGTCGTACTTCTCGAGCGCGCGGCGCATCGTGCCGCCCCAGCCGCAGCCGACGTCCAACAGCGTCATTCCGGGCCGCAGGCCCAGCTTTCCGAGCGCCAGGTCCATCTTGCGGAGCTGCGCCTCTTCGAGCGGGATGTCGCGCATGCGGTCGAAGTACGCGCAGCTGTAGGTCATGGTGGGGTCGAGGAACAGCCGGAAGAACTCGTCGGACAGGTCGTAGTGGGCCTGGACGTCCTCGAAATGCGGCGTCAGGTTCTCTGTCATGCCGGCTACGCGCCTTCCTCATCCGGGGCCATTCAGCTGGATCACGAGTGGGCGGCACAGCTGGTTCACCGTGGCTTCCCGTAATGGCCGGAATCAAACTTCTGCGCGCGTATGCGGGGAATTCGGACGACGTTACCCCCGTTGACAGGGGGTCGGCTAGAGAACGAGGAGGGCACATGGAGGCTTGGGACGCGATCCGCGCCCGGCGCAACGTCCGGCAGTACAAGCCGGACCGGGTTTCCGACGACGACCTGAACCGCATCGCCGAGGCCGGGTGGCGCGCGCCGTCGGCGAAGAACCGGCAGCCGTGGGATTTCGTGATCGTCACCGACCGGGCGCAGCTGCAGGAGCTGTCGACCGTCTGGCAGGGCGCCGGGCACATCGCCGCCGCGGCCGCGGCGATCGCGATCGTGGTGCCCGTGCCGCCCGACGAGCGCAGGCTGGTCACCGACAACTACGACGTCGGGCAGGCCACGATGGCGATGATGATCGCGGCCACCGACCTGGGAATCGGGACCGGCCATTCGTCGGTGGGGGACCAGCAGAAGGCGCGCGCCATCCTCGGCGTTCCCGAGGACCGGCTGGTCGCGTTCCTGCTGGGCGTCGGTCATCCCGCCGACCGTCCGCTCACCCCGATCCGCACGCCGAATCGGCGCCCCTTCGCCGAGGTCGTCCACCACGGTCGGTGGTGAGGCGGGCGGCCTTAAGCTCGTCACCGTGCATGACCACCGGGGCGACTACGGAGTCGACGGCTCGTTTGACACCGTCTCCGCGCGTGGGCAGGCGATAGGCGTCGCCGCCCAGACCGCCGCGCTGGCCGGGTGGGCCGCGCTGAGCTGGGTCCGCGGCAAGCGGCTGAAGGCCGCGTTGACGGCCACCGCTGCGGTCGGAATCGCTTCGAGCGCCGCCCTTTACGCGTACGCGACCAAGGTCGGCAAGTTCGTGGTGTGGGACCGGGTGCTCGACGATTTGCGGTTCGCGGGCGACGAAACGGTGCTCGACCTCGGTTGCGGGCGGGGTGCGGTCCTGCTGGCCGCGGCCAAGCGATTGCCGCGGGGCCGTGCGATCGGTGTCGACCTGTGGCACGCCGACCAGACCGACAACTCCCCGGAGGCCACGTTGGCCAACGCGGCTTTGGAGAACGTCGCCGATCGCATCGAGGTGCACACCGCCGACATGACCGCCCTGCCCTTCGCCGACGACAGCGTGGACGTGATCGTCAGCAACCTGGCCATCCACAACATCCCAACCCGCGGGGGCCGGCGCAAAGCTCTCGATGAGGCGGTTCGGGTGTTGCGGCCGGGCGGCCGGCTCGCTATCGCGGACCTCTGGGAAACCCGTCGGCATGCCGCGCACCTACGGGAACTGGGTTGGCGAAACGTGCGGCGCCGCAACCTCGGATGGCGGATGTGCTACGGCGGTCCGTGGTTCGCCACCCGGTTGGTCACCGCCACGAAGCCGGCCTGAGCGCCGCCGGATTCTGTCAGGCATGAGTCGCTCCCCGAGTGATTCCGGCACGGCGCGGCCGACCCCGCACGTGCATGCTTGGGGTCATGAACAGACACGAGATCACCGAGCAGATCGTCCTGGCTCGACTGAGGCTTGGCCTGACGTGGCAGCAGCTGGCCGACGCCATCGACAGGCCGGTGCTGTGGACCACCGCCGCGCTGCTCGGCCAGCACCCCATTCCCGCCGAGCCGGCACGGATCCTCGTCGAGAGGCTGGGCCTGGACGAATCGGTGGTGCCCGTGCTCGCGGCGCCGCCCATGCGCGGCGGGCTGCCCACCGCCGTGCCGACCGATCCCACCATCTATCGCTTCTATGAGGCCCTGCAGGTCTACGGCGGCGCCATCAAGGAGCTGATCCACGAACAGTTCGGCGACGGCATCATGAGCGCGATCAACTTCAGTGTCGACCTACAGAAGAAACCGCACCCCTCGGGCGATCGGGTCGTGGTGACCCTGGATGGCAAATTCCTTCCCTACCAATGGGTTTCGGCGGACGAGTGACATGGCGGCCGAGAACAAGCCGGTAGACCTGGTCCTCTCTGGCGGGGGCGTGAAGTTCATCGGCCTGGTCGGCGCGGTCGCCGGGCTCATGGATGCCGGCTACTCGGCCTATCGGGTGTCGGGGGTTTCGGCGGGCTCGGTGGTCGCGGTGATCTCGGCGGCCGCGTCCAAGGGCGATCAACTGACCAGTGGTGAGGTGAGGGAGCTCGCGCTGTCGGTGCCGTTGCGCAAATGGCGCGACGCGGGGCCTCTGCCCGTCGTCGGCTCCGCGTGGGGGCTGGTGCGCGACACGGCCATGTACCGCGGCGATTTCGCCCACGACTGGATCCGTAGCGAGCTGAAGAACCTGGGCGTGGTCACGTTCGGTGATCTGGCCATCGACGACGACGACCTCCCACCGGAACGGCGCTATCGGGTCGCGGTCACCGTCGCCGACGTCACCGCGGCGCAGTTGGTGCGACTGCCCTGGGACTATCGTCGTCTCTACGGGCTCGATCCCGACGAGCAGCCCGTAGCCGACGCGGTCCGTGCCTCGATGGCGATCCCGTTCTTCTACCCGCCGGTCGCGCTGACCAACACCATGGGGCTCAGCTCCTGCCTGGTCGACGGAGGCGTCCTGTCGAATTTCCCGATCGACTCGCTGGACCGCACCGACGGCAAACCGCCGCGCTGGCCCACGTTCGGCGTCACGGTGATGCCCAAGCTCGCCGAGGGTATAGACCAGGTGTTCCCCGCCCTGCGCCCGCTGCGCTTCCTCAAGCAGTCCGCCCTGCTGCAAAGCCTCTTCACGACCATGATGGTCGGCCACGACCAGGCCCAGCTGAGCCTGCCGTGGGTCAAGTGCCGCACCATCGGAGTCGCCTCCACGGACGTGAGCGTGCTCGACTTCGGCATCTCCCGGGGCCGCCTCGAACAGCTCTGCGACAGGGGATATGCGGCGGCGCAGGATTTCTTGTCCACGTGGGATTGGCCGGCGTATCTGGACCGGTTCCGCCGCATCGTCAGGTAGTGAAGTGACGGCATGTCCCGCACGTGTCACACTGGCCGCGAGGAGGCGAAGGGAACGCGGTGGCGGCGGGCAGCGGTCACCGCGTTCGCCGTTCAGCTCATCAATACCTGCGGTGACAGCTCTTCGAGCATCGCGTTGGCCCAGCGCATCTGGCGCAACGTCTCGGGATGGCAGCACGACGCCAGGCCCAGCAATTCGGCATCCTTGGCGGCCTGCGCGCCCTGGGCCAGCAGCTCCCAGTCCAGCGACACCCCGGCCGCCGGTGTCCAAAACGTCTGGCCAGCGCGGGCCGGGCCGGCTACAGCCCGAACTCGGCCTCGATGCCGTCGATCCCGGCCCGGATGGCCTTCAGGGCGTCGGCCCGGGCGCGCAATTTCGTTGCGGCGTGGGCGTGTTGGTGCAGACCGGCGAATTCGCGCGCGGCCTCCTCGGCGCGGCTGACCACCATCTCCGGCAGCACGATCTCGTCGACGAAGCCGGCGGCCAACGCCGTCTCGCCGAAGAACGTCTTGGCCAGCCCGGCGGCCTGCTGGTAGGCCGACTGCGTCAGGCGCAGCTTCATGATCTCCAGGGCCGCGTAGGGGATGACCATGCCGATCGCCACCTCGTTGGCCTGAATGTTGTAGGCGTGTGCGGCCACCCGGTGGTCGCCGGACGACAGCAGGAACGCCCCCATGGCGATGGCATGGCCGGTGCAGGCCATCACGACCGGCTTGGGATGGGACAACAGCCGGTACGCCAGCTCGAAGCCGCCCCGCAGCATGTCGATCGCCGGCTGCGCCTGGCCGGAGGTGAGGATCTTCAGGTCGAACCCGCCGCTGAACACCCGCTCGTTGCCGGTGATCACCAACGCCCCGGCGTTGTCGGCGTCGGCCCGGTCGATCGCCTCGCCCAGGGCCTGCTGCATTGTCGGGCCAAGGGCGTTGACCTTGCCGTCGTCCATCCTGATGACGGCGACGGAATCCTTGAGGGTGTAGTGGACCGGGCCGCTCATTGGTTGCTGGCCCCTTGCCGCCCCGCGGGCGCGCTGTGGTGTTTGCCCAGTTCGTCCTCGGTCTCACCCCAGCGCAGGCTGACGTCGGTGGGCTCGTCGAGCCGGCGGGTGCGCCACCTGTCCTGCGTCTCCCGCACGGCGGCGTTGATCCGCTCGATCTCGCTGCGGAACACCTCGGGGCGGGTTTCCTTGCTCGCGTAGTGGAAGTAGGTCAGCAGCCCGCGCAGCAGCTCCAGCTTCTGCTTCTCCCGCTTCGCCAGGTCATGGGTGGTCATCAACTCGATGCGCTGCACCGGCGGCAACGAGTCCCAGTCCAGCACCACCTGGGTCTGAAGCGGCACGCGTTCGCGCTCCCAGAACCGGCGTCCGTGCGCGTGCTCGGGCCGATCGTAGTAGCGGATGGTGCCGGTGAAGCGGGACTCGATGCCGCTGCCGATCTCGGCGCGGTCGAGCGCCGAGTCCCACACCATGCGCCATTCCTGGCCGGGAGCCAGCACCGGCAACCCGTGGGGCAGGCGCAGTTCGGCGACGTCGGCGTAGCCGTCGGTGGCGTTCTCGTATTCGGCCACCGTCGGCGGATTCATGAACGAGAACGTGATGTCGTACGCCGCGGTCTGGCCGAAGTTCCTGACCACCAGTTCGATCACGTGCCAGTCGGCGGGATGCGGTTCCATGAACATCGCGACCTGCGGCCGGGTCTGTTCGGCGACCAGCCGGCGATTGCGGGTGATCTGGCGGTTGGTGAAGATCAGGGTCGCGACGGCGAGCGCGATCGCCGCCCACGCCGCCCACGCGATCCAGGTGCTGGACCCAGTGTGCGTGATTCCGTTCCAGCTGTCCTGGATCCACCCCATGGAATCCACCCTCCGCTTATATCACAGGCCGGTTGCCGATTCGTCGTGGTCGAGCGAACGCCTCAGCCGCCCATCAGCATGCGCCACTGGCCGAGGTCGGCGGCCCGATACACGTAGTTGGAGCGTTTGACCTCCGACAGCGACGCGCTCGGCTCCGCCGAATACCAGTGCCCGGGGAAAACGATCGGGTCACCGGGCAGGGTCGCGAGCTGCCGCAGGCTGCGGTACATCTCGTCGGAGTCGCCGCCGGGAAAGTCGGTCCGCCCGCAGCCCTCCAAAAACAACGTGTCACCGGCCACCAGTCGGCCGTCGAGCAGGAAGCATTGGCTGCCCGGCGTGTGGCCGGGAGTGTGCAGCAACTCGATCTCGATGTCGCCGATGCTGACCTTGTCGTGGTTCTCGTGGGTGGTCAGGTCGCCGAGGCCGATGCCGGTGACCCGCGAAACCCATTGCGCCTCATGAGTATTGACGTGTACCGGTACGGCCGCCCGCTCCAGCAGCTCGGCCAGGCCCTGCAGCGAGAAGCCCATCATCGATCCGCCCACATGGTCGGGATGGTGGTGGGTGACCAGCACCCCGGACAGGTGCATGCCGTCCGCCTCGAGCGTGTCGAGCAGATCGCCCGCGGCGTACGCGGGGTCGACCACCACGCAGTCACCCGTCTGGCGGTCGCCGATCAGGTAGGCGAAATTGCGCATCTGGGTCGCGAACATGTCGCCGGCGGCGAAGTCGCGACCGGAGAGCAGTTGGCGAAAGTACAGCCGGTCGTTTGGCACGTGATCAGCCTAGGACCTGCCCGTCCGGGGCCCGCAGCGCCGCCGCGGACTTCGCCGCACGAACCGCCTTGCGAGCAACGATTGGCGTCCTACCCAGTGGGTATTGTTGGCGCATGATCAGGAAGGTCGAGATCGAGATCGACGTCGATCTGATTGACGAGGCGGTACGCCGCTTCCATCTGGCCGATGCCCGCGAGGCCGTCAATCTCGCCTTGCGCACCCTGCTCACCGAAGCCGAGGCCGACACGCCCGCCGAGGAGTACGACGAGTTCAGCGACCTCCGCGCCTGGCAACCCCACCGGGGCGGCGACACCGCCCCTTAAGACCCGTGGTTTGGTCCGGTTGCGAGCCAGGTTGTACCCTCTTTTAGGCCCGCGGCACTGCCGATTCGGGTGAACGGCCCCCTTAGCTCAGTCGGTAGAGCGTTTCCATGGTAAGGAAAAGGTCAACGGTTCGATTCCGTTAGGGGGCTCGGCGGACGCCGAGCAGGCGTGGCGGCCCCGACCCGGATTGGGGCGGGCAGAGGCGATGTAGCTCAGTCGGTTAGAGCGAACGACTCATAATCGTTAGGTCGCCGGTTCGAGTCCGGCCATCGCTACAACACAACACAATGCACACTTTGAGAGATTTGAGAGAGAACCGTCATGGCTTCCAGTACCGACGTGCGGCCGAAGATCACCTTGGCCTGCGAGGTGTGCAAGCACCGTAACTACATCACCAAGAAGAACCGCCGGAACGACCCGGACCGCATGGAGCTGAAGAAGTTCTGCCCGAACTGCGGCAAGCACCAGGCGCACCGAGAGACGCGCTAGCCGCGTCCGAGATCGACTAGGTAGATTCCAGCCGTGCCGTTATCCGAGAGCATCGTCGGGATGCACTACCGCTATCCCGACCATTACGTCGTGGAGCGGGAGAAGATCCGTGAGCACGCCGTCGCCGTGCAGAACGACGACGCCGCGTTCCTCGAGGAGAAGGCCGCGGCGGAACTCGGCTACGGCGGCCTGCTCGCGCCGCTGACGTTCATCTGCGTGTTCGGCTACAAGGCGCAGACGGCGTTCTTCGAATACGCGAATGTCGCCGTCAAGGACGCGCAGATCGTTCAGGTCGACCAGGTGCTGAAATTCAAGGCGCCGATCGTGGCCGGCGACAGGCTGTACTGCGACGTCTACGTGGACTCGGTGCGGGCGTCGCACGGCACCCAGATCATCGTGACCAAGAACGTCATCACCAACGAGGCCGGTGACGTCGTGCAGGAGACCTATACGACCCTGGCGGGTCGTGCCGGTGATGATGGAGAAGAGGGATTTTCTGATGCCACTGCGTGAGTTCAGCTCGGTGAAGGTGGGCGACCAGCTCCCCGAGCGGACCTACCCGCTGACCCGTCAGGATCTGGTGAACTACGCGGGCGTCTCGGGCGACCTGAACCCGATCCACTGGGACGACGAGATGGCCAAGGTCGTTGGGCTGGACACCGCGATCGCGCACGGCATGCTGACCATGGGCATCGGCGGCGGGTATGTCACGGCGTGGATCGGTGACCCCGGCGCGGTCACCGAGTACAACGTGCGGTTCACCGCGGTGGTGCCGGTGCCCAACGACGGCAAGGGCGCCGAGCTCGTCTTCAACGGCCGGGTGAAGTCGGTCGACCCGGAGACCAAGTCGGTCACCATCGCGTTGACGGCCACCACCGGCGGCAAGAAGATCTTCGGCAGGGCGATCGCGTCCGCAACCCTCGCCTAGGCCATGGCGCTCAAAACAGACATCAGGGGAATGATCTGGCGCTACCCCGACTACTTCGTCGTGGGGCGTGAGCAACTCCGCCAGTTCGCGCTCGCCGTCAAGGACCGCCACCCGGCCCACTACGACGAGGACGCGGCCGCCGAACTCGGCCACGAGGCGATCCTCGCCCCGCTGACCTTCGCGACCATCTTCGCCAAGCTGGTGCAGCTGGATTTCTTCCGGCACGTGGACATCGGCATGGAGACGCTGGTGATCGTCCAGGTCGACCAGCGGTTCGTGTTCACCAGGCCGATCAAGGCCGGCGACAAGCTCTGGGCGCGGATGGACATCCTGTCGGTCGACGAACGGTTCGGCGCCGACATCGTCGTCACCAAGAACATCTGCACCAACGAGGACGGTGAGCTGGTTCTCGAGGCGTACACCACGCTGATGAGCCAGTACGCCGACCAGTCGGCGAACCTGCGATGGGATCCGGAGTCCGGCCAGGTCGTCAGGACCGCGTAGTCGGATTTCCTGGGTTTGAGGGGAATCGAGTACACTCGGACGTCGGGGTTTTCCCAGCATCAGCGCGCTTTCCGTGAGTCGAAAGAACGGGGAGCGCGCGTGTCATGTAAGCCCCGGTAGGTAAGCGCAGGTTGGCCTGCCAACCGCGAAGGGGCGTAGCTCAACTGGCAGAGCAGCGGTCTCCAAAACCGCAGGTTGCAGGTTCAAGTCCTGTCGCCCCTGCTGAACACGAAGCCGTGCCATGGTGGACACTGGAAGAATGGCCCACCACGACTGGGACGGCCCGCGGGACACTAGCAAAACTAAGGAGCATGCGGTGAGCGACGAAGGCGATGCTGCCAACGACGCCACGAGCGACGTCGCTGACAGGGAGGACGACCGCGCGAATGGCGGCCGGACCGCTGTGGTGACGCGGCCGCAGCGCCCCACCGGTAAACGATCCCGCCAGCGAGTGGCCGAGGTCGGCGAGGACGCCGACGTAGAGTCGGCGGACGAGGTCGAGGCTGCCAAGGAGGACAAGGGCGCCAAGGCCAAGAAGGCCAAAAAGCCGAAGAAGCCCGGGGACCGGTCGGCCAACCCGTTCGCTTTCGTCTACAACTACCTCAAGCAGGTGGTTGCGGAGATGCGGAAGGTTATCTGGCCGAACCGCAAGCAGATGCTCACCTACACATCGGTGGTGCTGGCGTTCCTGGCCTTCATGGTGGCGCTTGTCGGCCTCGCGGATTTCGGCCTCACCAAGCTTGTGCTGCTGGTGTTCGGCTGAGCGAGAGATAGAGAGGACTGAAAACCGTGACTACCTTCGACGGTGACACGTCCGCGGGTGAAGCGGTCGACGTAGAAGAGCGCGCCGAGGGCGCCGAGGCCTTAGAAGCTGCCCCAGAAGCGGCCCCCGAAGCCCCGGAAAGCTCAGCGGCCGAGGCTCCCGAGGAGCCGGCCGAGGAGGTCGACCCGGCGGCCGCGCTCAAGGCGGAGCTGCGCAGCAAGCCCGGCGACTGGTACGTCATCCACTCCTACGCGGGGTACGAGAACAAGGTCAAAGCCAACCTCGAGACCCGCGTGCAGAACCTGGACGTCGGCGACTACATCTTCCAGGTCGAGGTGCCCACCGAAGAGGTCACCGAGATCAAGAACGGCCAGCGCAAGCAGGTCAATCGCAAGGTGCTGCCCGGCTACATCCTGGTGCGGATGGATCTGACCGACGACTCGTGGGCCGCGGTGCGCAACACGCCGGGCGTCACCGGGTTCGTCGGCGCGACGTCGCGACCGTCGGCGCTGACGCTCGACGACGTGGTCAAGTTCCTGTTGCCGCGGGGCGCCATCAAGAAGGCCGCCAAGGGCGCGGCCACCACCGCCGCCACCGCCGAGGCCGGCGGGCTGGAGCGTCCGGCCGTCGAGGTCGACTACGAGGTCGGCGAATCGGTGACCGTCATGGACGGGCCGTTCGCCACGTTGCCGGCGACCATCAGCGAGGTCAACGGTGAACAGCAGAAGCTCAAGGTGCTGGTGTCGATCTTCGGCCGCGAGACGCCGGTGGAGTTGACGTTCAGCCAAGTTTCGAAGATTTAGCTCGGGCGGTCCCGCCCAGTTCAGGAAGGAACACCAACATCTCATGGCCCCGAAGAAGAAAGTCGTTGGGCTGATCAAGCTGCAGATCGTGGCGGGGCAGGCCAACCCTGCGCCGCCGGTCGGACCCGCGCTCGGCCAGCACGGCGTCAACATCATGGAGTTCTGCAAGGCCTACAACGCGGCCACGGAGAGCCAGCGCGGCCAGGTCATCCCGGTGGAGATCACGGTCTACGAGGACCGCAGCTTCACCTTCGCCCTCAAGACGCCGCCCGCCGCCAAGCTGCTGCTCAAGGCCGCCGGTGTGGGCAAGGGTTCGGCCGAGCCGCACAAGACCAAGGTCGCCAAGGTGACCTGGGACCAGGTTCGTGAGATCGCCGAGACCAAGAAGACCGATCTCAACGCCAACGACATCGACGCGGCGGCCAAGATCATCGCCGGCACCGCCCGGTCGATGGGGATCACCGTCGAGTAGGCGAGTCACAGTTCGACCCCCGTGGGAGGGCCAGCTTCGGCCCGCTGCTTAACCACGACCCAACACCCGATTGGATGAATCAATGAGCAAGAACAGCAAGGCATATCGCGCCGCCGCCGAGAAGGTGGACCGCAACAGCCTCTACAGCCCGCTGGAGGCGGCCAAACTCGCCAAGGAGACCGCGTCCACCAAGCAGGACGCGACGGTCGAGGTGGCGATCCGGCTCGGCGTCGACCCCCGCAAGGCGGACCAGATGGTTCGCGGCACGGTCAACCTGCCGCACGGCACCGGCAAGACCGCCCGCGTCGCGGTGTTCGCCGTCGGCGACAAGGCGGATGCCGCCGTCGCCGCGGGGGCTGACATCGTCGGCAGCGACGACCTGATCGAGAAGATCCAGGGCGGCTTCCTGGACTTCGACGCCGCGATCGCCACGCCCGACCAGATGGCCAAGGTGGGCCGCATCGCCCGCGTGCTCGGTCCGCGTGGCCTGATGCCCAACCCCAAGACGGGCACCGTCACCCCGGACGTCGCCAAGGCCGTGGCCGACATCAAGGGCGGCAAGATCAACTTCCGCATCGACAAGCAGGCCAACCTGCACTTCGTCATCGGCAAGGCGTCCTTCGACGAGAAGGCCCTCGCGGAGAACTACGGCGCTGCGCTCGACGAGGTGCTGCGGCTCAAGCCGTCCGCCTCGAAGGGTCGCTACCTGAAGAAGATCACCGTGTCGACGACCACGGGCCCGGGCATCCCGGTGGACCCGGCCGTCACCCGCAACTTCGCGGAGGCGTAGTGAGTCGGCGCCTCAGGGCGCCGACGAACGCAGCCGACCATCGATCCCGCGGCGTGAGACCCCGGCGGCCTACCCGCCGCACTCGGCGATGCGGCGCCGCAGGAACTCCCGACCCGGCTCGGAACCGTTGGCGTCCAGGGCTTCCCGATACCAGGTGAGGGCGTCGGCCGGCCTGCCGGCACGCCGAAGCAGGTCGGCGCGCACCGTCGCGACCAGATTCGAACGGCCCAGCCGGGGGTCGTGCGCCGCCTCGTCCAGGGCGGCGAGGCCGGCATCGGGGCCGTCGCGGAAGCCCACCGCCAACGCGCGGTTGGCCCGCACGACCGGTGAATCGGTCAGACGCAGCAGCCGGTCGTAGGCCGCGCAGATGGTGACCCAGTCGGTCTGGTCCCACGACGGCGCCGTCGCGTGCAGCGCGGCGATCACCGCCTGCGGCAGGTAGGGGCCGGTCGAGCCCTCCGCCCGGCGCAGCCGATCCAGCCCCCGGGCGATGCGGCCGCGGTCCCACCGGCCGCGGTCCTGCTCCTCGAGCGGCACCAGCATCCCGGCGTCGTCGACCCGGGTCGCTCGTCGCGAATCATGCAGCAGCATCAGGGCGGCCAGCGCGTGGGCCTCGGGCTCGTGCGGCATCAGCGCGCACAACTCACCGGCCAGCCGGATCCCTTCGTCGCACAGTTCGTCGCGGATCGCCGACGGGCCGGCGGTGGACCAGTACCCCTCGGTGAACACCGAGTAGACGCAGGCCAGCACGTGCGGGGTGCGTTCGGGCAGCAGCTCGGCGGGCGGCACCCGCAGCGGGATGTTGGCGTGCCGAATCTTGTTCTTGGCGCGCGTGATTCGTTGACCGATCGCCGTGTCGGTCTGCAGCAGTGCGCGGGCGATCTCGGCGACCGTCAGCCCCGACACCAACCGCAGGGTGAGCGCCAGTTGCGATTGACGGTCCAGGGCGGGATGCGCGCAGGTGAACATCATCCGCAGCTCGTCGTCCCGAACGGGAGACGGGTCGGTGTGATCGGTGCGCGCCCGGATTTCGTCGATCACGGCCGCCAATTCCTTTCCGGGACGGACGGATTCCCGGCGCAGACGATCGCGCGCGCGGTTGCGGGCGACCGTCACCAGCCAGCCGCCGGGATTGGCCGGGACGCCGTCGCGGCTCCAGCTGCGAAGCGCCTCGGCGCAGGCCTCCTGGACGGCGTCCTCGGCGATGGTGAGGTCGCCGGACCACCGCGCGAGCGCGGCGACGGCGGGCCCCCATTCCCGCCGGAAGACGCCGTCCAGGTCGGACATCGCGGGCGCTTTAGAGTCCCGAGACCCCGGCCAACTGCCGCACCTGCACGGTCGAGGCGGGGATCATGGACGCCAGCTTGACGGCCTCGTCCCGGTCGGTGGCGGCGAGGAAGTAGATCCCGGTGGCGATCTCGGCGCCCTCCACGTACGGCCCGTCGGTGATCAGGGCCTCACCGTCGCGCACCCGCACCGTCGTGGCGGTGGAGCGGTCGTGCAAGGCGGCCCCGCCGATGATGCGATCGCCCGCGGCCGCGTGCAGATCGGCGTGCTTGGCTGCCACGGCCTCCCACTCCGGGGTGCCCGGGGTGTGCGCCGACTCGGGGGGTTCGAGCAGCAGCGCCAGCCAGTCGTTCCCGGTGAGCTTGCGGGACGGTTCGATCGAGTGCACCACCGGCCACACCTCCACGGCCCCGAACCCCGCGACCGGGATGTCGCGGGCCAGCGCCAGCGCCTCGTCGAGATTCTCCGCGTCGAACACGTAGTAGCCGCAGGCCACCTCGGCGGACTCGGCGAAGGGGCCGTCGGTCGTGATCGGCGCGTCGGGGCCGCCGGTGATGACCGTTGCGGCGGGCATCAGCGCGTCACCGGCCCGGATCGCCGCGCCGGCTTTGGCATGGAAGCTCTCGAACGCGGCCATCGCGGCAGCCGCATCGTCGGGCGTGCGGTCTTGCCCCTTGCTGATCAACAACGCGAAGTACTGCATGAGTCGTCACCTCCGGGTAGCGAGCGAAACCGGCTGTTCCACTCTCTACCTCTTCGACGAACGGCGTGCGAGGGATCCGACAACGCGGACCCGGTCAGGCCCGGACTATTTCGCGGCGCCCGGCTTCAGGTAGGTCACGAGGCTGACGTCGAGCATTTCCTCGGTGAAGTAGTGCTCGCAGCCCCGCAGGTACTTGATGTAGCGGTTGTAGACCTCTTCGGAGGTGACCTCGATGGCCTTGTCCTTGTTGGACTCCAGGTTGTCGCCCCAGATGTGCAGCGTCTTGATGTAATGCGGACGCAGCGAAAGCGGTTCGGGCACAACGAAGCCCGCCTTCTCGCCGTGGTCGACCATCATCTGCGTCGACGGCAGGCGGCCGCCGGGGAAGATCTCGGTGACGATGAACTTGATGAACCGGGCCGTCTCGAAGGTCAGCTTCTTCCCGCGGGCCGCCATCTCCAAGGGGTGGTAGCTCACGCTGCTCTGCACGGTCATCCGGCCGTCGTCGGGCATGATGTCGAACGTCCGCTTGAAGAAGTCGTCGTAGTTCTCGTGCCCGAAGTGCTCGAAGGCCTCGATCGACACGATCCGGTCGACGGGCTCGCTGAAGTCCTCCCAGTTCTGCAGCCGCACCTCACACGAGCGGTTGGTGTCGATGGACGCCAACACCTGCTCGCAGCGGGCGTGCTGGTTCTTGGACAGCGTCAGGCCGACGACGTTGACGTCGAACCGCTCGACGGCGCGCTTCATCGTGGTCCCCCAGCCGCAGCCGATGTCCAGCAGCGTCATGCCGGGCTTGAGGTCCAGCTTGTCGAGGTTCAGGTCGATCTTGGCGTATTGCGCCTCTTCCAGCGTCATGTCCTCACGCTCGAAGTAGGCGCAGCTGTAGATCCGGGTGGGATCCTGGAACAGGGCGAAAAAGTCGTCGGAGACGTCGTAGTGCGCCTGGATGTCCTCGGGAGCCGTCCGGATCTTCGTCGGGCTAGCCGGTTGATCAGCCATTTTCGTCCTGTTCTGCTCCGATGGAGTTCCTGCCGGTTACCCACGCACTGCTCGGCGGGTTTGACGTGCAACGATACCCAACGTGTCCAGCCCCACCCGCGTGAGGCGCGGTCGCTATTTGGTGAGGGTGTACTGCGCCACGTTGGAGATGCCCTTGCGGAAAAGGTCCGCGCAGCCGGTCAGATAGCGCATGAAGCGGTCGTACACCTGTTGGGACTGGATGGCGATGGCGCGTTCGCGGTTGGCCTCCAGATTGGCCGCCCACATGTCCAGGGTCCGCGCGTAGTGCGGCTGCAGATATTGAATTTGCCCGACCGAGAAACCGCTGGCTTGCGCATTGTCGACGATGTCGGGTTCGCCGCACATCTGCCCGCCGGGAAAGATTTCCTTACCGAGGAAGTGGAAGAAACGCAGATCCGACATGGTGATCTGGACGCCGCGGTTCTTCCACTCCGACTGGGGGTAGGTGAAGATGCTGTGCATCAGCATTCGGCTGTGATCGGGCAGGGTCTTATAGGCCCAATCCCAGAACGCGGGCCAGCGTTCCTTCTTGAACGCGTCGAAGGCCTCGAAGCTCATGATCCGGTCGACCTGCTCGTCGAACTCCTCCCAGCCCTGCAACCGGGCCTCGGCCCGGCGCGTCGTCGGGAGCGCGGCCAGCCGCGCCTTGGTGCGCGCGTAGTGGTTGCGGCTGAGCGTGATGCCGATGACGTTCACGTCGTATTGCTCGACCGCCCGGACCACCGCCCCGCCCCAGCCGCAGCCGACGTCCAGCACCGTCATTCCCGGCTCGAGATCGAGCTTGGCCAGCGCCAGATCGAGCTTCGCGAGCTGCGCCTCCTCCAGCGTCATGTCGTCGTTCTTGAAGTAGGCGCAGGTGTAAACCATGTTGGGGTCGAGGAACAGCGCGAAGAAGTCGTCTGAAATGTCGTAGGTTGCCTGCGACTCTTCGTAATACGGCTTCAGCTTGGCCATTGGTGGACCCACCTCCTTTGACAACCGTACAACCCTGCGATCCGGACTGGGACCGCAGGGGAAGCGTTTCTTCCGAGCGTTTTTTGCTCAGTTCGCTTCGGCGAAGTTGCTTGTCAGCACACCGATCACTTGGTCCCACAACTGTTGTGGCAGATCATGTCCCATCCCGTCGAATAACACCAGTCGAGCGCCGTCGATGGCCCGGGCCACGGCGCGGCCGCCGAAGGGCCGCATCAGCTTGTCCGCCCGGCCGTGGATGACCACCGTGGGCGCGGCGGTCCGGCGGTTGTATCGACGCAGGCTGCCGCTGCCCAGTACCGCGCCGAAATGCCTCGCGACGCCCTGGGGGTAGTAGTTGCGGTCGTAGCCCTCGGCGGCCTCGGCGCGGGCCTGCTCTTCGGGCACCCGGTAGCGCGGGCTGCCGATGATGTTGCCGACGCGCACCGCGTTGTCGATGATCACCTCGCGCGGCGAACCCGGCGGCGGGCCCTTCAGCAGCGCCAGCAACGCGCGCGGGGCCGGCGGCGGCAGGAAAGCCGAATTGTTGCTGGAGAAGATGATCGCCAGCGTTTTCGTCCGGTCGCGGAACCGTCCGGCGAAGATCTGGGCGATCATGCCGCCCATCGACGCGCCCACGATGTGCGCGTCCGCGATGCCGAGATGATCCAGCACGGCCGAGGCGTCGTCGGCCATGTCCTCGAGCGTGTACGCCGCTGGGCTGGGCAGACCCAGCCACGAGCGCGCCAACCGGGTCACCAGCGGCTGCCCCGAGCTGCGGTGCTGGGTCTTACTGGACAGGCCGACGTCGCGGTTGTCGTAGCGGATGACGCGCAGCCCGTGGCCGACCAACTGTTGGCAGAACGCCCTGCGCCACAGCAGCAGCTGAGCGCCGAGCCCCATGATGAGCAGCACGGGCGGGTCGTCGATGTCGCCCATGTCCTCGTAGTACAGCTTGAGGTCGCCGGATGTGGCGTGGCCGGTGCGGACCTGCATCAGACCTCGATGTCGGATTCGTGCTCGCGGCTGACCTCGACCATGAAGTTGGCGAAGTAGCCGGTCAGTTGCGGGTCGGACATCATCTGCCACTTGGGGGCGAGCAATTTCATGTACCGCTCGACGTAGAGGAACTGCTTGCCGATCAGCACCAGCTCGCGGGGCAGCTTGACGTCGTAGGCGTCGGCCAGGGCCGACAGCTGCCGCCCGATGTCGGCGTAGGACATGTCGCCCAGCGTCTGCATGGTCAGCGGGGTGGCGAAGCGCTCCAGGTCCTTGGCGGCCTGGGCCTCGGGCTTCATGGTGCCCACAGCGCCCATCAGCACCACGATCTTGCCCGCCGCGGCGTGGTCCTTCTTGACCAGCAGCGCGTACACCAGCTCACGCAGCAGCCAGCGGGTGCGGGGGTCGATGCGGCCCATGATCCCGAAGTCGAAGAACACGATGCGGCCCGCCTCGTCGACGTAGAGGTTGCCGGCGTGCAGGTCGCCGTGGAACAGCCCGTGCCGCAGCCCGCCTTCGAACAGCGAGAACAGCAGCGCCTTGACCAGCTCGGTGCCGTCGAAGCCGGCCTTGCGGATGGCGGCGACGTCGTCGATGCGGATGCCGTGCACCCGTTCCATCGTCAGCACCCGGTCGCTGGTGAAGTCCCAGAACACCTGCGGCACCCGGATGTTGCGGCCCAGCGGGGAGGTGTGCAGGTGTGACACCCAGGCCTCCATCGACTGCGCCTCGAGCCGGAAGTTCAGCTCCTCGGCCAGGTTGTCGGAGAAGTCGGCGACCACGTCCTGCGCCGAGAGCCGGCGACCCAGCTTGGCCAGTTCGACGGCCTGGGCGAAGCGCTTGAGGATCTGCAGGTCGGCGGCCACCCGGCGACGGATGCCCGGGCGCTGAATCTTGACGACCACCTCTTCACCGGTGTGCAGCGTCGCATAGTGCACCTGGGCGATGGACGCCGACGCGAACGGCTCCTCTTCCCACTTGGCGAACAGCTCGGCCGGGTCGCCGCCGAGCTCCTCGACGAAGAGCTTGTGCACCTCGTCGGTGTCCGCGGGCGGCACCCGGTCGAGCAGGCCACGGAACTCGCGGGACAGCGATTCGCCGAACGCCCCGGGGCTCGAGGCGATGATCTGTCCGAATTTCACGTACGTCGGGCCGAGGTCGGCGAAGGTCTGCGGGATCTGCTTGATCACCTTCTGCTGCCACGGGCCCCGGCCCGGCAGCTTGGTGACGACGCGAGCGGCGGTGCGGGTGACCTGCCAACCGGTGACGGCTACCCGGGCCGCCTCGACCGGCAGCGGCACCCGGTCCAGCCTGGCCACCTCTCGATGCTTGGTGGAACTCATCTAAAGCAGTCTGCCAAATCGGCGGAGTCAGGCCCAATTCTCAGCCGGGACGCTGCCCGGCCTTCCAGGGCTGCACCCAGCCCTCGATCGCCCAGCCCTCGAGCCCCGCGATCAACTCGTACATGGTGGCGCCGTCGATGGTTTCGCGGATGATGTCGGCGTGCCCGGCGTGCCGGGCCAGCTCGTTGATGACGTGCAGGATCACCCAGCGCACCGACCAGGCCTGCTGATCCTTCGGAAACCAGGGGATGTCCTGCGGCACCGGCACCGCGGCGTCGAGGTCCGCGGTCTCCGCCAGCCGCAGCGTCGTCGCGTTCTGTTCGGCGAACGCCCGCAGCAGCCCGTCCAGCGTCTCGTCGGGCCGCATCACGTGCTGGTCCCCGAACTCCTTGGTGATCTGCTCGAACGGGCGGGGGTCCTTCGGTGGGGCGTCCGGCGCGGCCGCGACCCGCGCCATCCAGCTGCGCTGCATGCCGGTGGCGTGCTTGACCAGGCCGCCGATCGACAGGGCGCTGACCGACGGCGCGGACCGCGCCTGTTCATCGGTGAGGCCGTAGCTGACGGCGAAGTAGGCACTCTGGTGAAACTGCAGGAATTCGCGCAGTGCGCTGCGTTCGTCGGCCACGGGCCGGGCAAGAGCGGGCATTCTCGGATATTAGGTCCCCCGCGCCGTAAAGTGCGGGGATGCAGCTGGTTTCGGCGGACTCGACGCAGCTTTTCGTCGGGCCGCCGGACGCGCCGTTGCAGGTCGCCCGCGTCGTCGTCTCCGGAGCAGGCGAACCGACGCCGGTCCGGGTCGAAGGCGACGGGCTGCGCGGCGAGGCGGTCGCCGCGGCCGGCGACGAGGTCGTCGAGGTCCCGGTCCGGGTGGACCGCCCGGTCGTCGGGCAGCGGCGGGCGGCGCGGGTGCTGGCCGCCGGCGCCGCCGAGCCGTTCGAGTTCGTCGTGGCCGAGCCAGGCTGGACCATGTTCATGGTCAGCCACTTCCACTACGACCCGGTCTGGTGGAACACCCAGGGCGCCTACACCAGCGAGTGGACCGAGGACCCGCCGGGCCGCGCCCGGCAGACCAACGGGTTCGAGCTGGTGCACGCGCACCTGGAAATGGCCCGTCGCGAGCCCGAGTACAAGTTCGTGCTGGCCGAGGTCGACTACCTCAAGCCCTATTGGGACACCCGCCCCGAGGACCGCGCCGACCTGCGCCGCTTCATCGCGCAGGGCCGCGTCGAGGTGATGGGCGGCACCTACAACGAACCCAACACCAACCTCACCAGCCCGGAAACGACGATCCGAAACCTGGTGCACGGCATGGGCTTTCAGCGTGACGTGCTGGGCGCCGACCCGGCCACGGCCTGGCAGCTGGACGTGTTCGGCCACGACCCGCAGTTCCCCGGGCTGGCCGCCGACGCCGGGCTGACGTCGAGCTCGTGGGCGCGCGGCCCGCACCACCAGTGGGGCCCGGCCCTGGGCGGCGGGGACGTCGAGCGGATGCAGTTCAGCAGCGAGTTCGAGTGGATCTCGCCGTCGGGCCGCGGCCTGCTCACCCATTACATGCCCGCGCACTACTCGGCGGGCTGGTGGATGGACTCATCCACCTCGCTGGCCGAGGCCGAGGACGCCACCCTCGCGCTGTTCGATCAGCTCAGGAAGGTCGCGCTGACGCGCAACGTGCTGCTGCCCGTCGGCACCGACTACACGCCGCCGAACAAGTGGGTCACCGCCATCCACCGCGACTGGGCCTCGCGCTACACCTGGCCGCGCTTCGTGTGCGCGCTGCCGCGGGAGTTCTTCGCGGCCGTTCGCGCCGAGCTGGCCGAGAGCGGCCGGGCGCCGTCGCCGCAGACCCGCGACATGAACCCGATCTACACGGGCAAGGACGTGTCCTACATCGACACCAAACAGGCCAACCGGGCCGCGGAGAACGCGGTGCTTGAAGCCGAGCGTTTTTCCGTGTTCGCCGGGCTGCTGACCGGCGCCGAGTACCCGCAGGCGGCGCTGGCCAAGGCGTGGGTGCAGCTGGCCTACGGGGCGCACCACGACGGGATCACCGGCTCGGAATCCGACCAGGTCTACCTCGACCTGCTGACCGGCTGGCGCGACGCGTGGGAGCTGGGCCGCGCGACCCGCGACGCCGCACTGGCGCTGCTGTCCAGCGCGGTCGGCGGCGACGTCGTTGTGTGGAACCCGCTCGCGCAGCGGCGCACCGACATCGTCACCGCCCGGCTCGACCCGCCGCTGAGCGCCGGCGTCCGGGTGCTGGACGCGGACGGGTCCGAGCTGCCCGCCCACGTCGAGCACGGCGGCCGGTCGGTGACCTGGTTGGCGCGCGAGGTGCCGTCGTTGGGCTGGCGGGCCTACCGCCTGGTGCCCGACGCCGAATCGGCCGGCTGGGAACCGCTGCCCGGCTCGGCGATCGCCAGCGAGCATTACCGCGTCGAGGTCGACCCGCAGCGTGGCGGGGGAGTCGCGTCCGTGCTGCAGGACGGCCGCGAGCTGATCGCCGACGGACGCGTGGGCAACGAGCTGGCCGTCTACGAGGAATATGCGGCGCACCCGACGCAGGCCGAGGGCCCGTGGCACCTGCTGCCCAAGGGCCCGGTGGTGTGCTCGTCGGCCTTCCCGGCCCGGGCGCGGGCCTACCACGGCCCGCTCGGGCAGCGGCTGGTCGTGACCGGGCGGATCGGCGCGCTGCTGCGCTACACCCAAACCCTGACCCTGTGGCACGGCGTCGCGCGGGTGGAGTGCCGCACCACCATCGACGAATTCACCGGGGCCGACCGCCTGGTGCGGCTGCTCTGGCCGTGCCCGGTGCCGGGCGCCATGCCGGTCAGCGAGGTCGGCGACGCCGTCATCGGGCGGGGCTTTGCGCTGCTGAACCCGCCCGGCGGGGGGCCCGAGTCGGTGGACACCGCCCAGCACCCGTGGACGCTGGACAACCCGGCCTACGGCTGGTTCGGCCTGTCGTCGGCGGCGCGGGTCCGGGTGGGCCCGCCGCACAGCCAAGCCGTGCGGGCGGTCGCGGTGGCCGAGGTGGTGGCGCCGGACGAGGCGGTGTCGGCGCCGCTGGCCCGAGGGCTGATGGTCGCGCTGGTCCGCGCCGGGGTGACGGCGACCTGCAGCGGCGCGGACAAGCCGCGCTACGGCCACCTCGAGGTGGATTCGAACCTGCCCGACGCGCGCATCGCGCTGGGCGGGCCGGCACGCAACCCCTTCACCCGGGCCGTGCTGGCAGACGCCGACCCGGTGTACGCCGACGAACTCGACCGCCAGTTGGCGGCGACGGGCCAGGCCAGGGTTTGGGTCCCGGCCGCGACGCCGTTGGCGGCGGTGTGGGTGCCCGGCGCGGACGTGCGCGCGGTGCGGGCCCTGCCGGTGCTGGTGATCGCCGGCCGCGACGACGAAAGCCTGGCCGCCGCGATCGCGTCGGTGGCCGAGGACCTGGGCGACGCCGAGGTGGTTGTGCCCCAGCGGCCGCCGGCGGGCGGCGACGAACACGAGGACCGCACCGTCGCGTTGCTCAACCGCGGGGTGCCCAGCTTCGCCGTCGACACCGAGGGCACCCTGCACACCGCGCTGCTGCGGTCCTGCACCGGTTGGCCGTCGGGCATCTGGATCGACGAACCGCGCCGCACCGCCCCCGACGGCTCGAATTTCCAGCTCCAGCACTGGACCCACGATTTCGACTACGCGCTGATCGCGGGCGCGGGCGACTGGCGGCGCGCCGACATCCCCGCCCGCAGCGCGCAGTTCTCCCACCCGCTGCTCGCGCGTGTGTCCGGGCGTGCGGCGGGCGCGCTGCCCCCGTCCGGCTCGCTGTTGCGCGTCGAGCCCGCCGGCGGGGTGCAGCTGGCGGCCCTCAAGGCGGCCGGCAACCCGCTCGCGGCGGGCAGCGCCCGGCCGGTCGATCCGCGTGCGGTGGCGCTGCGCCTGGTGGAAACCACGGGGGCGGGGGCCGGCGTGGTGATCGGCTCGGACGTCGCCAAGGTCGGGGGATTCCGCGACGCCGATCTCCTCGAAACCCCGCGCCACGGCCACCGCCCGCTCGACCTGCACGGCTATCAGGTGGCCACGGTGCTGGCGCGGTTCGAGGCGCCACGGGCGGCGACGGTGGCCGGCGCGCCGGCTCCGCACGCCGAAGCCGCCCAGCCGCTCTACGCGCGCTACTGGCTGCACAACCGGGGCCCCGCGCCGCTCGGTGGGCTGCCGGCCGTCGCCCATCTGCACCCCGCGCGGGCGGCCGCCGAACCGGGCGAGGAGGTCGCCCTGCGGCTCACCGCGGCCAGCGACTGCAGCGATGCCGCCCTGACCGGAACCGTCACCCTGGTGTGCCCGGACGGCTGGTCGGCGAAGCCCGACGAGCTGCCCGTCACGCTGCGCGGCGGCGACTACCGCGAGGCCGACGTGGCGGTGTCGGTGCCCGCCACCGCCGGGCCCGGCCTGTACCCGGTCCGCGCCCAGCTGCGCCTCGCCGGGGCGGAGATCTCGGCCGCGTGGCGGCAGGTTGTCGAGGACGTGTGCGTCATCGAGGTCGGCGCGCCCGCCGGCGCCGAGCTGCTCTATCTGCTCGAAGGACCGGGCGACGTCGAGGTGGCCGCCGGCGATACGGCGGCGCTGACGGTCCGGGTCGGCAGCCACGCCGGGGCGGACTTGGCGCTGGAAGCGCACCTGATCAGCCCGTGGGGGACGTGGGAATGGCTGGGGCCCGCCGCGGTGGGCGCGGTGCTGCCCGCCCACGGCGCCGCGGACCTCGGCTTCGACGTGCGCCCCCCGGCCTGGCTGGAGCCCGGCCAGTGGTGGGCGCTGATCCGGGTCGGCTGCGCCGGCCGGCTCCTCTACTCCCCGGCCGTGCGGGTGACCGTGACATGAGCGTGGTCGCGACGGTTGCCGGGGTTCCGGTAGGTGTCGACGAGGTCGACGCCGACGAGGCGCGGCTGCGCGGCGGACCCGGCGCGGCCGCGTTGCCGCCCGGCGGTACCGGGGAGGGGCGTCAACTGCGGCGCTGGCTGACCCAACTGATCGTCACCGAGCGGGTGGTCGCCGCCGAGGCCGACGCGCGCGGCCTGACCGGGCGGGGCGCGCCGGGCGAGGCCGAACTGCTGCCCGACGCGACGGCCCGCCTGGAGCTGGGCAGCGTCGCCGCGGCGGTGCTGGCCGATCCCCGGGCGCGGGCACTGTTCGCAGACGTCACCGCCGCGGTGTGCGTCACCGACGAAGAGGTGGCCGCCTACCACGCCCGCAACCCGCTGCGCTTCGCCGAGCCGCGCCGCGACCGGCACGGCTGGCGCGGCCCGGCGCCGGTCGGGCCGCGGCTGGACGACGTGCGGCCGGCGATCGCCGACCATCTGCGGGGTGCCGCGCGCCGACGCGCCTTCCGCGTCTGGATGGACGCGCGGCGGGCCGAGCTGGTGCGCCTCGCCCCGGGCTACGAGCATCCCGGCGACCCGCGCCAACCCGACAACGTCCACCGCCACTGATGACCGCGCTCACCCTCTGCCTGGACATCGGCGGCACCAAGATCGCCGCCGGCCTCGCCGACCCCGACGGCGCGCTGGTGCACACCGTTGTCCGGCCCACGCCGAGCGGCGGTGCGGCCGAGCAGGTCTGGGCCGCGGTCGACGCCACGATCGCCGAGGCGCTGCGGGCGGCCGGCGGCGCGGTCGGCGCCGTCGGCATCGGCTCGGCCGGCCCCATCGACCTGCACGGCGGAACCGTCAGCCCCATCAACATCGGCGGCTGG